>CAYZAH010000207.1:0-6884 GCA_964475805.1 uncultured Pirellulales bacterium
AAGAGGCGTTGCAGGCGTTACTGACGCGGAATTGGGCGTGGCTGAAGGGATTGGTGTACAGCATCATCAGCGACGCGGGCGAGGTGGACGACGTTCTCCAGGAAATCTGCGTACGCGTCATCACCAAGATCGAATCGCTGCGCGAGCCGGAGCGGTTCAAGCCCTGGTTAGCGGTTCTGGCCCGTCGGCAAGCCCTGAGACACCGCCAGCGCAACGCCCGACGGCCCGTACAGCTCAGCGACGAGCTTGCCGAGGCTGCACCCGATGAAAGCGGTGAGCGGGTCCTCGAAAATATGGAACGCGAGGAGAGATGCCGACAAATCCTGGCCGCCGTGCGTTCATTGCCGGAAAAATACCGCCAGGTCTTCATGCTGGCCCATTCCGGCGACCTGACGTATGGACAAATGGCCGAGATACTGGATGTACCCGTCACGACGGTACAGATTCGATTAGTGCGAGCCCGGCGGATGATCTATGACCGGGTGACCAGACGGGAAAGAAACGAAGTGCGGGAAGCATGATTATGACACGGGAAATGCTTGAAATACTGATAGCCAAGTACCTGGACGGCGAGATCACGCCCAGCGAAGAGCAAGTGTTGGAGATTGAGCTGGACCGAGATCCTCAGGCCAAAGAGCTTCTGGAACAGTTGGCGGACCTGCACGAGTGCAGCACCGAGGCGGTGGCCTCGGAGATTACCGGGCGGGGAAGATTGGCTGAAGACGTCTTCGAGCAGGCTTGGCAAAAGCAGTCGAGACATGTGTTGCGATTCTTTCCAAAGTTAGGTGGTTCTCTTCGCTTCGCAGCGGGAGTTGCGGCGGGACTTCTCGTCGGGCTTACCCTGCATTTCGCACTGTCTTCCGGCTCCACGCCGCAAGGCAACGCCGTACCTATGAATACGGTCGCGCGGAATGTCGATCGCCAGGCGAACACGGACGTGCCGGACTTAAAGAGATTTGTGACGACCCCAGACGACAACATAACACGCAACGTCGACTGGTACAGCTTCACTGATAAAGAGGGGAACCAATGGCTTATCGAAGGGCTTCGGGAAAATAAGGTCAGGCCGGCCGCCTATTCCGAAGGCCTATAGGGGCAGGCCCACGTGCCTGCCCGGGCAACCGCACAGGATTGCCCCGCGGAACAGAACAGTCCTAATTAACACGAAAGGAACAACATGAAACTCAAAACGATCACATCGGTTCTTGCACTCATTCTATTGTCGGTGGGTGCGGCTGCTTATGCCGATTCGAGCGCCCCCGACGGCCACGCGTATATCGGGGTGCTCCTGGATCCATCGCCTTTGCCCGCGTTGTTAACCAAACACCTCGGTTTGCTGCCGGACCAGGGCATTCGGATCAAAAACGTAGACCGCAACAGCCCTGCTGACAAGGCGGGTCTCGAACGCGATGATCTTATCATCGGCCTTAATGGTAAGAACGTGGTGGATTACGAAGCATTTGTTGACGAGATACGAAAGGCCGGTGTCGGCGCAGAAATCTCACTTCAGATCATTCACTTGGGCCAGCGCAAGACCGTTACGCTTACGCTGGAGGCCTCAAAAGGCGAATTCGATTTGAAATACCCTCCCGAGCCGGATGCTGTTCAATCATGGCGCCCTGGGAAGATATTCCGGCTCAAGCCCGGCGACGAAAACTGGATGGAAATGCTGCAAGACGGGCTGGGCAAGGACTTCGACGCGAACATCAAGAAGTTCTTCAACGATCTGTACACGTATCACCATTCCGACGGTGACGGCAAGGAATACACGGTCACGATCGAAGGCAACCCCAACGACGACGACTCGACGATCACCATTCAGGCCGGGGACGACGAATACAAGGCCACGATCAAAGAAATAGACAAACTCCCTGAAGAATATCGTGAATCCGCCGAGCAGGCAGTCAAGGACGCCCGCGAAGCCGCCAAGAGCCGAAATTCTGGTTTCCGCATGGGCCCGAATTCCTGGCGGATGCCAAGCCAGTGGAGAGACCATTTCAACAAGCTCAGGCCCGACGTCGGCCCTATGATTCCGCCGTTCGAGCCTGGGACGCCGATGTTCGACAGAATCGAAAAGCAGATGAAGGAATTGCAGAAGCGGCTGGACAAGCTGGAAAAACGTTACGAGCCGAAGCGCGAGTCGAAATCCCTCAAGAAGCAAGAGTCTGAAAAAGAACAGAAAGCCCTCCCATTGGAGCAGGGCGATCAGAAAAGCGTCTAATTTAGAGTATCGGGTAGTGGGTATCAGGGTCCCAGGATATCAGGTGAGTCCGGGCGTGGGGGGCGCCGGGTCATCCCTGATAGCCAGGTCCTGATATCCTGCACCCTGATCCCATGGTATCCTGATACCCGCCTTTCGCAGCATCACACTACCTCACGCCTCCTTACCCAGTACCCTCTTAGCGCGCAGAATGTGATAGTAATGCTGAGCGAACCGATGTGCTTCGTCGCGGACGTATTGCAAGAGCTTGAGAGCGGGCGAATGGGCGGACAGGCGAAGCGGCGTCGTGCTTCCCTGGCGGTAAATCTCTTCCTCACGTTTGGCAAGGGAGGCGATCTTCACGGGCGGGGCCTGAAGCTCTCGAAGGGCCTTCTCTGCGGCCCGTAGATGGCCGAGGCCGCCGTCAATCAGCACGAGGTCGGGCCAAAGCTCTTCGCCCCGCAGAGCGTACTTATAGCGACGTTTGACCACTTCAGCGATCATGGAGTAATCGTCGATCCCCTTGACGGTCTTGATTTTGAATCTCCGGTAGCCGCTCTTGAATGGCCGGCCATCAATAAATTTGACGAGCGATCCGACCGCCTCGGTGCCCGCGATGTTCGCGATGTCGATGCCTTCGATGATACGGACAGGCTCGGCCGCTTCCAACAAATCCCGCAATTGTACCAGGGCTTCCGTGGGATCGGCGGCGAACACTTCCGGCTGCACGTTCTCGTCGGGCGTGCCTCGCTGATCGAGTCTTTCGATCAACCGGATACGGTCACGATACATCGCCGCTTTCTCGTATTGCAGGGTTTGTGAGGCTTCGTCCATTTGCTTTTTCAACCGGCGCAGGACCGTCGAACGTTTTGAGCGAAGAAATCTCACAAGGTCGGTGATAATTTTCTTGTACTCGGGCTTGTCGATACGGGCTGCGCAGGGAGCGGTGCATTGCTTAATGCTGTACAGGAGGCACGGGCGGAAGAATCTGCGCTTCTTGTCGGCCTCGCGGATATCGAGCGTGCACGTGCGGAATTTGAATATCTTTTGGAGTATGACCAAAACCTCCCGGAGGTCTTTGGCGCTGGTAAACGGCCCGAACAGCCGGTTGCCGGAGGAGCGGGGTTTTCTTGTGATATAGACGCCAGGGAAATCCTCGCTCGTGATGATCTCCAGATAGGGGAACGTCTTGTCGTCAACAAGGTCGGTGTTATAAGGCGGACGAATATCTTTGATTAGCCGAGCTTCTGCAAGGACCGCCTCCACTTCGTTGGGGGTCTCAAGGAAATCAACGTTTTCAACCTTGCTAATCATCTCGACGATCTTCGGCCCGCGCGACGTAACCAGATCGGAGCTTTCTTGGAAGTAACTTGCCACGCGCGAGCGCAGGTTCTTCGCCTTGCCGATATAGAGCACCTGATCGGTCGAGCCTTTCATAAAGTACAAGCCGGGCCCCGTGGGGAATTCCTTAACGTGCTTGCGAATCAACTCTATCTTTTCTTCTCTTTCGTCCATGTGCAGCGTAATTCTAATATCTCCACCGTCCCCGCGAAAGCGAGAACCCGGGAATCCCCTGGTCAGTCAACCCTTGCCTTAAACCCAATAGAATCCTTACGTAGAGCAGTTATGTTTTGTGTTGGCGAAAAAGCTCCCCTCCTTCTGCCTGAACATCGGGAATGAATCCGTATTCATTTTGGTTTCGTGCATTCTGCTTTCTTCTTGCGGGCCTGTCTTGTTTGGTTTCAAAGTGGAGCCGTTTCACGGAAGAAAAAAATTTTTGCTTCGTAGATTCAGCAACGGCAAGGACTAAGAACAACGCGCGAAAAAAGTGAGTCGCAAAATCAGATTTTCGTCTTTACAGTTGGTCGAAAGATCGCTAATCTGCCGATACTTGGTTTACGGGTTAGACCACAATATCTGGCATTATTCCCGGTGATCGTTCTATATATTGGGTATTCGTATTTTCGCACGGAGGCGTATAAATGTCTGGCAAATTGGACTCTGGAAATGCTTTCACAACCGGACAGATGCAACCGGAAACATCTGTGGAGGCCTCCAAATCGATGAGACTGAAGATAGAGCAATTCTTCTCGACGCCCGGCGTTCATCCCTTCGAGCAGCTTGAGTGGGAAATACGTTCGGCCAAGATCACCGGCGATAACGGCCAGGCGATTTTCGAGCAGAACGATATCGAAGTCCCCGCTTCGTGGAGTCAGTTGGCGACCAAGGTCGTTGCAAGCAAATATTTCTATGGCGATATCGAGTCCGGCCAGCGAGAGCGCTCGGTTAAGCAACTGGTCCATCGCGTTTGCAGGGCGATAGCGAATCGCGGCCAGAAGGACGGCTACTTCGCCAAGCCCGAAGATGCCGAAGCCTTCTATAATGAGCTCACTTGGCTGTGTGTGAACCAGTACGGCGCGTTCAACTCTCCCGTGTGGTTTAACGTGGGGCTTTACGACGTCTACGGTCTGTCCGGCGGCAAGCATAACTACTATTGGGATTGCGAGCAGGACGAGGCTATCGTTTGCGAGAACGGCTATGAATATCCCCAGTCCTCCGCGTGTTTCATTCAGTCGGTCAAGGATTCGATGGAAGATATCATGCGCCTGGCCACGAGCGAAGCGATGCTCTTCAAGCACGGCTCGGGAACCGGAACCGACTTATCAACACTGAGAAGCAGCAAAGAGAAGCTCTCCGGCGGAGGCAAGCCCTCGGGGCCTTTGAGCTTCATGAGGGTCTACGATCAGATCGCCGCGGTGATCAAGTCCGGTGGCAAGACCCGCCGGGCTGCGAAGATGCAATCTCTCAAGATCGACCATCCCGATATCGAAGAATTCATCACGTGCAAGACCAAGGAGGAAAAGAAAGCCTGGGCGCTCATCGAGGCCGGCTATGACGGCGACTACAACAACCAAGCGTATGACAGCGTCATGTTTCAGAATTCCAACCTCTCGGTCCGCGTGACTGACGAGTTTATGGAAGCCGTCGAGAAGGACCTGCCCTGGGCGACCTACGCGGTGACCACGGGCGAGAAGATGGTCGAGCACTCGGCCCGCGAGCTGATGGGACAGATCGCCGAAGGCACGCGCGTCTGCGGCGACCCGGGCGTGCAATACCACAGTACGGTCAACCGCTGGCACACGTGCCCGAACTCGGGACCGATCAACGCCTCGAATCCGTGCAGCGAGTACATGTTCATCGACGATTCCGCCTGCAATTTGGCCTCCCTGAACTTGATGAAGTTCCGCAAGGAAGACGGCTCTTTCGATGTTGACAGTTTCAAGAAGGCCATTCGGATCTTCATCATCGCCCAGGAGATTCTCGTCGATAACGGCAGCTATCCCGACAAGCCCATCGCCAAGAACAGCCATCTGTTCCGCCCGCTTGGCCTTGGCTTTGCCAATCTCGGCTCGCTGATGATGAGCCTGGCGCTTCCTTACGACTCCAGCCAGGCCCGAGCGATAGCCGGGGCTATCAGTGCTATTATGACGGGCGCCGCCTACTCGGCCAGTGCCGAAATCGCCGCCGTCAAGGAGCCTTTTGAAGAGTTCAAAAACAATGCCGACGCGATGCTCAAGGTCATCAACATGCACCGCCAGCACGCTTGCGAGCTTCCGGAATCGCACTGCCCGGAATACCTGCGCAACGCCGCCAAGGACGCCTGGGATCAAGCCGTCGACGCCGGCACGAAAGTGGGCTTCCGCAACGCCCAGACGACCGTGCTGGCCCCAACCGGGACCATCGGCTTCCTGATGGATTGCGACACCACGGGCATCGAGCCGGAAATCGCGCTGGTCAAGTACAAGCTCCTGGCCGGCGGCGGCATGCTCAAGCTCGTCAACAAGACCGTCCCGATGGCTCTCGAAAGGCTCGGCTACAGTGTCGACGAGATCAAATCCATCTGTGACTACATCGACCGGAAAGAGATGATCGAAGGCGCCCGCGGCTTGGACCCGGACCACCTGCCAGTCTTCGACTGTGCCTTCAAGCCCCGCGACGGCAAAAGGCACATCCATTACATGGCGCATCTGAAAATGATGGCCGCGGTCCAACCGTTTATCTCCGGCGCGATCAGCAAGACGATCAATATGCCGAAGGAGGTCACCGCCGAGGAAATCGCCGCCGCGTACACGGAAGGCTGGAAACTCGGCCTTAAGGCAGTGGCGATCTACCGCGACGGCTCGAAGCGGCTCCAGCCGGTCTCGACCAAGAAGCACAAGGACGGCAAGGCGGCCGCGACCGCCGAAGCGACACCTCCGGCCAAGCCGTTCCGACGCCGGCTTCCGGATACGCGCCAAAGCATTACGCACAAGTTTTCCGTGGCACAACATGAGGGCTACCTGACGGTGGGGCTATACGAGGATGGTCAGCCTGGTGAGTTGTTTATCACTATGGCCAAGGAGGGCAGCACCGTCGGTGGCCTCATGGACGTGATCGGAACCTGTACGTCGATGGCATTGCAGTATGGCGTGCCGCTGATCACGTTAGTGGACAAGTTCCGCCACGCCCGGTTCGAGCCGGCCGGCATGACCTCGAACCGCGACATTCCCTTCGCCAAGAGCCTGATCGACTACATCTTCTGCTGGTTAGGCTGTCAGTTCATCCTCGGCTACGCCGACAAGAACACCCCCAACCGGGGCGCCGCCGCAGCCGAAAACAAGAATACGACAACCGCCAGGAAGCT
>CAYZAH010000208.1:0-6882 GCA_964475805.1 uncultured Pirellulales bacterium
GACCTGCCCGTGGGTATCAACTATATGCACCTTCTGGCCAACCGATTCAAGCAAATGGGTACACAAGGTCAGATTATCGGCGTCTTCCACGGTGCGGCTGCTTATATGACGTTAAATGACAGAGCTTATGATGCCTATCGCAAGGTGAGCACTGGAAATCCCTATAAGAGTCTCATTGCCGAACTGATAAGGCAAGGGGTGCAGATTGAGGAGTGTGCGGTCTCCATGAAAAATCACCGTTGGACAAACGAAGATCTGCTGCCGGGCGTGAAAGTGAACGCCGGAGCCGTGGGCCGGTTGATCCAATTAGTGCAGGGAGGTTATGTGCAGATTCAGCCTTAGCCGGAGGCGTTCTTTCACAAGAACATCGAACTCGCAGAAAAAAGAATGGGCCGGGTTGGATTCGAACCAACGTAGGCTTTCGCCAGCGGGTTTACAGCCCGCTCCCTTTAGCCACTCGGGCACCGACCCTATTCGTCATTTCATGACCCAGCCGTCCATGGCTGAGCCATCGTTATCCACCACCCATATTTCGGGATGGGTATTTAAGCCTATGAGAAATACGTTGTCAACCATCAAATCGCAAATTAGACAAAACCTTGTGGCCACGAGCCGGCGGAGGTCACAGCCCACCGAGATTCATGACGTTGCAACCCGTGGCCGAGAGCTTCTGGTTGGCCCTGTAGAACCGATTTGAGTAGCGTTTCTGGGCCTCCGCGGAATCCTTAGCGTTTCCGTCCGCCCAGATGTACACCGTGCCGTCGGGTCGATAACAGAGAATTTGCTCGCCGGGCAGGTCCAGGAGCTTCGAGCCGATGACACGCTTGCCGTTGATATTTCTGACGATCCGGCCCTTGTTGTCGAGGGCGTCCCCATTGCCTTCGGCTAAGCCCCGAACAAGCTCGTGGATGCCGTCGCCGTCCAGGTCGAACGGATAGACCGGGGAGAACCAGATGCCGGGCACGACGCCCGGGCCGAGATCGCGCCGCCAGAGAATCTTTCCATCCATCGTGAATAGCGTGACTTTGAGGGTGCCCTTCGGGAAGAAGAACATCTCGACATACGGATCGACCTCAGCGTCCGGGCAGTGCACGGCCAGGATCGCCTTGGGCCGGCCCTTGCCGAGATCGACGGGGACGGCTCGCAACTGGCCGACGGGTTCGCCGAGTTTCACCTCAAGAACCGGACACAGATCGAATTCGGTACTGCCCGCTCTTGCCGCCCGTGCCTGGACAAGCCACGGAGCGCATAGAACCAGCAGCGTCAGCGTCTTCATGCACAACTTCTTCATGATCCATTTCTCCAGAATCGCAGAAATCAAAATGCGGTATTTACTGTGTTCAGTCTTCTTTCTTGCACCGATTTTGAGGGTTTTTTGCCTGATTCGGTTCGATACTATACTCTTTTTGAGAATTTTCTCAACTTTAGGGTCGATATTTGCCCCGTGAGCGTCGTTATATAGATAGGAGGCAAATGTAGGTTGAAGGGAGTTGTACCGGCCTCAAACGTGCCTGCGCATCGCACGAAGAAACGTCATCAGAGGTATTTTTCGTAGTGTCTTGCCGGGAGAGTAATCATGCGTAGAAAATGGGTGTGTTTGTTTCTTGGGGGCTTGGTGCTGGGAGCGGCTTCGGCCGCATTCTCGGAGGCCGCGTATGTCGTTGACGGGAGTAATCGCGTCGCCAATGACGCCAATCCCGGGACTGAAGCTCGCCCGTTCAGGACAATAAAGAGGGGTGTGCAATCGCTGCAACCCGGGGATACTCTGCTCATAAAAGCCGGGACGTACAGGGAAGACGTCATTCTAAGCCGAAGCGGGACGGAAACTGAACCTATAACGATTCAGGCTTATCCCGGAGACGAAGGCAAGGTCATTATCAACGCAGCGGAGCCTGTAACACGCTGGCAGAAATGCGCCGGGCCTGATCAGTGTGACGGGAATCCGTACTGGGAGCACATCTACGTGGCAGACGTGGCGGCCCTGGTGGAAGCCCACTCCAATAGTGCATTTGCGGTCAGGCAGGTCTTTCAATATGGCCAATTGCTCGCTCGCTCGCGATATCCGGACGTGGGATGGCGCTATCCAACGGGGATTTCCGATCCCGCCAAGACGTTCATCGACAGTACGCTCGACAAGCCGGACGGCTACTTTACCGGTTCTGTGTGTCACGTCAAAACGGCCATGTGGCGCATCGACCAAATCTCCGTCGCCGATTTTTCCCGGCGCGCGGTGACTCTGGCGAAAAGCCCCTGGTACGACCTGTCGACGCGGTTCGGGTACTACTTTACAAGCGTCGTGGGTGAGATCAATGAGGAGGGTGAATGGGCGTTTGATCCGGCTCGGAAGAAGATCTTCCTGTGGCCCTTAGACGACGTGCCTGAAGAGGTGGAATTTACGTATCGGGACCATTGCGTGCAGACTTACGCCGGAACCGGATGGAACGTCATAAGCGGACTGATAATGCGGAATGCCTATCGGGACGGCATCTGGCTGTACCGAGCGAACAACGTGACCATTGAGGACAATACGATCGAGTACGCCTTCAGCTTCGGCATTCATTTGCAGTCCACCTACGGAACCTGCAATGACAATGAGATCCTCCGGAATACGATCCGCTACTCCGGCTACCGTGGAATCAACGTCGGCGATGAGGCGCATCGCTGCAACATCGAAGGCAACACCGTTTACGCAACGGGCGTCAAGTACTTCGGGGGCGACCTCATGAACGGTCCCAGCGAGGCGGTATACGTCTTTGGTCCTTCCGCTCGAGTCTACAACAACCGGATTGACCGGGTGGGTAACGTGGGTCTGTATCTACACGGCGGGGCGCTCGACCGGGAGGTAGCCTACAACTACGTCACTAATACGGGCCTGGCCCTGGCGGACACCGGCGGCCTCTATACGGGCGGAGTGGCCGAAGGACGGGCTATGGACTTCATCCACCACAACATCATCGAGGATTCGTTTGGGTGCAAGACGATGGATCGTAATCACGATAAGGGATTGCCTGTAACCATCGAGAAATACTCCGGCGACTCGTCCGGCATCTACATCGATGAGCGGGGCGATAATCGAATCATCGAGCACAATACCGTCATCAACGCTCACATGGCAGGCATCTTTTTCCACTGGGCGCCCGGCAACGTTGTGCAGAACAACACGCTCTACGGCAACAAGTCCGCCCAAATTTGGTTCAGCGGCCGGGACGGGGCGGGCGAGAGGATTGTCGATGAGGTCGTTTTCGATAACATCATGTTCGCGACGGATGGGCAACAGAAAACGTTCTACATGGGCATAAACTACGACGACGTGCGTTTCGGCCAGTCCGACAGGAACTACTTCTACAGCCCATATCGCTACTTGCATATCTACGTGAGTCGTTACAACGACGAATGGATCCAGGACGATCTGACACTCCGGCAATGGCGTTCTCTGTCCGGCTGCGACGCAAGCTCCAAAGAGTTCAGTTACCTGAATCACTTCGAGGATATTACGATAGACACCCAAAAGGACTCACGCATTGTCCACAATCCGTCGCTCGAAGCGGTTAGCATTGATCTGGAATCAGAGAAATATTGCGACGTGGACGGCAACAAGATATACGGGAGCGTCAGTTTGCAGCCCTTTGAGTCAAAGATTCTTATACCCTGTGATTTCTGAATCTGTCGGAATGAGATAATTGCGAACGGTCGTGTTGTTCGTGACCTTCTGTCGGGAGAACAACTATGCGTAGAGAATTGATTTACCTGCTTCTTGGGGCCTCGGTATTGAGTATGATTCCGGTTGGCGCAACCCACGCTGAGCTTGTTGGACAGTGGAGGTTCGACGAAGGCGCCGCCGGCACTGTCGCGGCGGATGCGACAGGCAACGGCAATGACGGAACACTGGAAGGCGGGCCGACATTTGTGGACGGAAAATTCGGATACGCGCTGGCATTTAATAAAAGTCGTGTCGCAATCCCTGCATCTGATTCTTTAACTGCTGAGTTGTTTCAGGACTCATTTACTCTTTATGCCTGGATTAATCCGGTGCTAAACGGCGCTATGTGGAAGCAGGTCTTTCGATCGATCAAAATGAACGACCAGTCAAATGACACGCTGTTCATCAACAATGATGGCAGGCTATCATGGCGCGGCCGCGTTGGGGGAGACTGGGCGGGAGGTATGTGTGAGACAGCCCCGGGTGCCGCTGCCTCTGACCAATGGACACACGTTGCAGTTACAGGGGACGGGGCGAACTTTCGCATTTACGTCAACGCGGCCCTGTCGCAGCAATCAGCCTTCCGGAGGACAGATGGCACGAACGCGGTTTACTACATCGGAGGTGATTCGACGTGGATTGACGAGGCTTATACGGGCATCATCGACGACGTCCGGGTGTACGACTATGCCATGAGCCAGGCAGACATCAGGTTGGGCATGCAGACCCAGGGCGACGACATTCTCAAGGCCTGGCGGCCCGGCCCTGCCGATGGTGCCACCCACTCCGAAACGTGGGTGAGTCTCTCCTGGGTGCGGGGTTCTGCCGGCGACTCCCACGACGTGTACTTCGGCGAGGATTCGGAGGATGTAGAGGCCGGCACCGGCGGCACCTTCCAGGGCAACCAGACCATAAACTCCTTTCTTGTCGGCCTGCCCGGACATCCCTATCCGGAGGGTCTGATTGCCGGTACGACCTATTACTGGCGCATCGATGAAGTGGAAGCCGACGGCCGAACCTTACACAAAGGCAGTGTCTGGAGCTTTTTGGTTTCATCTGATATGGCCAAACCTTCGGCTGTACCGACATTTCACTGTATAGGAATCTACTGGAGCCCTCAAGATGGCGGTAGTGATAATGCCTGTCAGGTGCGCTATCGTTCTCATGGTTCAACGGATTGGAAGGAGGCCCTGCCACTTTGGTATGATGACAGAGGAGTCGGCGGATATCCCGCAGGATATCGCGGCAGTATCGTTAATCTCGACCCTGGGACGGTATACGATATCAAATTGAAATTATTAAGGACCGGAGCCGAGGAAGAGATCATAGCTGAAACATGGAGTGAGGATTTTCCGATAGCTAAGACTGTATATCTTCCCGCCGGGACGACTCGTCAAACTTTTGAGATAACCGAATCCGGCTCACCTGACGGCTATGTTCTGTACACAGCTTCGCCCAGCGGCACAGTTATTGATGTTAACCACAAACGGGATTATTGCATCACCGTCAACGCATCTTACATAATCATACGCGGGGTAAACCTGCAAGGAGCGAATAGTTATGGGATACGGCTCTATGATTGCCATGACGTAGTCATCGAGCAGTGTGACATATCGGATTGGAGCAGTATAGAAGACGACGGCTGGGGTAATCGCGGTTCCGCGATATTCTCTCTTTCAAGTAAGCTCGAGCGAATCATCGTTCAACGGAACAAAATGCATCATCCGTATTCTGATACGAACAGTTGGAGTGAGTATCGCGCCAAGTACGGCAGTTACCATCCGCGAGGCCCAAGAGCAATAGGTTTTGCGAACAGCGCCGGCAACCACGTAGTCCGTTACAATGAAATCTACTCGGACGACGAGCATTACTTCGCCGACTGTATGAGTTCCGGCAATAACAATTTCCCCAACCGTGATTCGGATATCTACGGCAATTATATTGCGAACTGCTGGGACGACGGTATTGAAGCCGAAGATGATAATTGTAACGTGCGCATCTGGGGCAACTTTATTGAGTGGACCTTTGTCAAGATCGCCGTTGCCCCCACGTCCGTGGGGCCGGTGTACGTCTGGCGGAACGTGGCGGGAGTGGGTCGCAAGGATGATATTCACCACTGGAACGACACGGGGCGCGGAGGGTTCCTGAAAACCGACGATGGCGGCGGTAGGATATACGTATTTCACAATACACTCCTCCAGCCCGAGCCGCCGCGAGGCGTATACTATCCGCTGGGCACGGGCAGAGGACTCGGATGGGGCGGACGGATGCTCAATGTGATGAGCCGCAATAACATCCTGCACATTTGTGACCCAAAGTATCCGAGTATCAAAGACTGCACCGGCGTCACCTACCACGATGCGCTTGGCGACTACGACTTCGACTTATTCAACGGTCACAACGAGGTCTATCCCGGCGCAGAACCGAACGGAATCGACGGCGTTCCGATATATGATCGGAATAATGGTGATGGAGAATTTGCGCTTGATTCATCCAGCCCGGGATATGACGCCGGCGTGGTCATTCCGAATTTCAATGACAACTACAGCGGCGGCGCGCCGGATATAGGTGCACATGAAGCCGCCAGCCCGCCGATGGAGTTCGGCGTCGACGCATACCGATAAAAAAGTGTCTAAAGTGAGCTAAAGTGCCTAAAGTGAACTAAAATTGGGCGAGGCCTACGTCAACTTAACTTTAGGCACTTTAGTCACTTACAACTGCATAGGGAAGTAGTTTTTGGCGTTGTTGAAGCAGATGTCTTCGACCATCGTGCCGAGCAATTTCAAATCGCTGGGCAACAGTCCCCCTTCGACGTCGTTGCCTAAGATGTTGCACAGGATTCTACGGAAATACTCGTGCCTCGGATACGAGAGAAAGCTCCGTGAATCCGTGAGCATCCCGACGAACCGGCTCAGCAGCCCCACGTTCGAGAGCACGTTCATCTGGTCTTCCATACCGTCTTTCTGGTCGAGGAACCACCAGGCGGAGCCGTACTGCATCTTGCCCGGCACGGAGCCGTCCTGGAAATTGCCAACCATCGTCGCGCACAGGGCATTGTCTCGCGGATTAAGGTTGTAGAGGATGGTCTTCGGCAGTTTGTTGTCCCTGTCTAACCGGTCGAGGAACCTCGATAGCGGCCGAGCGATCTCGAAATCGCCCATCGAGTCCCCTCCGGTGTCCGG
>CAYZAH010000209.1:0-6882 GCA_964475805.1 uncultured Pirellulales bacterium
TTTTTGAAACCTTCAATTTGTTCCAAGTCTGCACGTCTCTTTTTGGCTTCTTCCGGCCTGTTCCAAGCTTCGTAGGGGCTAGTTTCTGCCTACTGTCCGTGTGCAATGGAGGGAAATGGCATGCGGCATAGCTTGCCGTTTTGCTAAGGAAGGCTTCCTCACCCATTTCAATCGCAGATTGTGCCTCGGCGACGGAATATTCGACACTTGGAACAACTCTTCGCAGCGTAAGATTGGTCAGCTTGAGCTACGAAGAAAAATGTAACAGTGCCATTAGCCTTTGAACCACCCTATTTCTTGGCGAACTCGACAATCCATGCCTGGCGGGCGGGCAGTTCCAGCTTTAGTGGAGAGCCGTCGCCGGTGAGCGGTCCCATGGGGCGGCGGCCCGCTTCGTCGATTCGATACACATGGATTTGGGCCGGCAAGCGGTAGTATGTCTGATCGAGTGACAGGGACAACGGAAGCGCCCGGTTGGCAATGCTGGCCAGTGCGATTCCCACATCGCCGTCGGCGGATCGCCAGGCGCCCGCAATCACAAGTGGATGACGCTTCCGGTAGGAAGTCAACCGGCTTTTCTGTCCCGCATAGATTGACAATCGTGAGAAATCGGAGGTGACTTCGGGCGCATCGAGATCGGGAGGACGAAGGAATTCTCCGTGAAGCAGGTATTTGATCGCCCGGCTTCGCACCTTGGCCAGACGCATCACGTACTCGATTTCCTCGGGCCGCTGGTCGAAATGCTCGGAGCGAAAGTTGGCCAGCGCCGGCTGCTGACCCCAGACGAAGGCGCGGGCCTGCTCCAAGTAGAATTGCCGCGAATACTTTCGATCCAGGAGAGCCAAAGGCTCCTTAGGTGCGAACTCAGCCGGCCAAAGCTCATCGTACGGAGGCATGGTCAACGACGAGTAGCTTCCGTAGGTGACGGCATACGGGTGGTAAACAGCCTGAAAAAACGGGATCACTTCCCAAGGATCTGTCGGCGACGAGTAGCGTTCTCGACTGACTTGCAGTGTGAGCATCAAATCCAGATATGGCAGCCAGGCCTCGCCACACCCCTCGCCAGCCAGGACGATGCGGCGGTCAGCATTACACAGGCGGCGGATGTCGTTCGATAGCGTGCGGAATCCTTTCATCCACGAATCTCCACCTCCCAGCGGATGGCCGTGGTTGGGATCGTAACAGGCGCGATGGCTACACGCCTGATCCATGTAGATTCCGTCCACGCCCAAGTCCCTAAATGCCCGCTCGGCCAGTCCGGCATACTTGTCTCTCCAAAATGACGTCGCCAAACACATGGACGCGAGTGCTTGCCCGGTGAAGATATTGTAGACCTCCGGACGGACCTTCCCATCCGGCCCTTTGACGGCAAACCGTTCGGCGCCCTCTTTCTTCCAGCTTTGAGTGCTCATGCCCCAGGCCCGCTGGTTCATATATACAATGAACCGCACGCCCTCGTCGTGGGCGCGTGCCGCGGCTTGCGTGAACGCTTCGGTTCCTTCTCGTGGGGGAAGGTATTCAGGGAAACCAATATCATACGGGCAGCCGTGCCACCAGTGCCAAAAGACACTCACCGGCAAGCCCAGGCGTTTTTGGAGCGCGACAGCAGGCGTGAGTACCTCCGGCGAACGGCCTCGATTCCAAATCCAGACACCTGTATCCAGAAGCCATTCCGGAACAAGGCCCTGTTGCAGCCGGCTCTCTTTGGCCCATCGCTGATGCGTTGCCCATGCTCGATAACGTTCGGCCGCGGTCACCCAATCGCCCTGAAAGGTGCCGAGCAGCACATCGTATGGAAGGGCATAGTGATTTTCACCGGTGGCTTCATTTTCCGGATAGTGAACCGTTTCGAAATGGACCTGATCGCCGGTCGTGCCCCAGAAGGCGAGTGTTTTCCTCAACGCGGCCGTGTCGTCACATGCCGCGTAGAATCCGTCCCCGCCGTCCTCGTAATACGCCAGGCATTGCACGCTCAGTCGATCCGGATAATCCCAGGCAAGGCGTCGCCCGCGGCCATCCGGATCGTGCAGTAAACCGCGAGGATTGGTTGACAACTGTCCCAGCCAGGCCGGCACAGCAAGACGCTCGCTCGGTTGCCGACGGAGTCCGAAAGCTCGCGGAAAGTGGATTCGACGCAGGGCAAGCCCGGGCGGTTTGGTCACCGTGATCTCCCACCGGCTCACCGGCGAGTCAGCGTCCAATTGTACAGTAACTTCGACCCTGCAATCCGCTGCGTGTGGATGTGTGAAGCTGTTCCAGGTTAACCTCAGTGTTTGCCCCGGTGGAAGAATCTTCCATTGGAACGATTCGGATTGCGCCGGAGTCAATACGCTCGGTTGACCTTCGACGAGCACATCCAATTCCCAAAGCCCTCCGGGGGCCGGACAGCCGCCCAGATGGTTGTGCTTCGTGTTAAGATCAGTGAGTTCCAGTAGTTCTCCATCTTGCTGATCCAAACCAACTCGCAGAAGGCCGTTCTCGATGGATACCGCTGCGGCACGCTCGTCGTCGGCCCCAAGTACTGCAGGCGTGGTCGGAAGAACAAACAGCAAAAGGCCGATCAGAAAGATCACCGGCAGCACATTGACGAAGCGCAACGGAGTTGCCGATTCCTTTGGTGGGAATCTGGAGATCCATCCTGCGATTGTCCTGCTCATCGATTCGCATTTGACTGTTTTCAACAACTCATGCAGAATTTTCTTAAGGCTCATCATGAACTGATTTTACGGGAATTTCCGAGAGCAAGCAATTTTGAAAATACTCACCACGCTGTCAAAATTCCGGCATTATCTCACCGAATTCCTCAATACAATAGTGTTCCTGAATTACCCAAAATGACCGACATAGAACCCGTGAAGCCTCCAGCCCGCAGTCCGGATTTGAATTGCTATTCGGAACGCTTTGTCAAATCCTTCAAATCCGAGAGTTTGGATCATTTGATACTGTCCTCAGTAAAGCATCGTGAATATGTCTTTGGGCACTCGTCAGAGTGTTTGATAAGCAAGATTGATAACGTTCCTCGTCGATATTACTTGGAATTGGCTGCGTCTCATATGCAATGGAGCAGTGTTTCCGCACATGAAGTGCACCGATACGAAAAAACAACCATACAGTATCGAAAACTCTATTACAAAAGGGCAGACTTCGAGTTACAATCTCTTTCATGGCTCCGAAAGTCTCACGCACAGAAGGGAATTCTGCGTCGCACAAAGTGAAGCATCGGGAACCACAGGCCACTATAGCTGAAAGGACAGGCTCATGTATCGCAACAGTCTCATTGTTGTTACCCTGTATACCGTCCTGCTGTCCCTCATGACAGGGGCATCGGCCACTGAATTGCTGGTTGGAGTGGCGGAGGCGGATATTACTCCCAACCAGCCGGTGGCGCTTGAGGGACAGTTTCGTCTGCGGATTGCACAGACCGCTGAAACGCCCCTTACGGCAAATGTGATTGCCCTGGAGTCGCGCGAAGAGGGGATATCCCGCGATGTCGCCGTCATGATCTCATGCGATGTGCTGTGTATTCGCCCCGAGATGTTAGCGCTCGTCCGCAAGACGGTGCACGCGCGGCTACCGGACATGGATACAGCAAAGCTGTTCTTGAGTGCAACGCACACGCACACAGCCCCAGTGCTCACCGCCGGCAAGTACCTTATTCCCAGCGTAGGCGTCATGTCGGTTGAACAGTACCGGTCTTTTTTTGCCTCGCGAGTCGCCGAGGCAATCGTCAAGGCGTGGAACGGACGACGTGCGGGAAGTGTGACTTGGGGACTCAGTCATGCGGTTGTGGCCCATAACCGGCGAGTCGCGTATGCAGACGGCTCGGCAAAGATGTACGGCAAGACCGATTTGCCAGGTTTTCGCAATCTGGAGGGCTATGAAGACCATGATGTCAACCTGCTATTCTTTTGGAACGACCAGAGGCTTGTGGGCATGGTTGTCAATATTTCCTGCACCTCCCAGGAGGTCGAAAGTAAGTCGGCGGTCAACGCCGACTTCTGGCACCCCGTGCGCGAGGCCCTTCGGGATCGCTATGGTAAGTCGTTGTGTGTCGTGGCCTGGACCGGGGCCGCTGGCGATCAGTCGCCGCACATCATGTACGGAAAAGCGGCGGATGAACGAATGCGACAACTTCGTGGGCTGACTCGTTTGCAGGAGATTACTCGCCGGATTGTAACGGCTGTGGATGACGGCTACCAAGTTGTCAAGAACGACCGACATGACGATGTGCCCGTCGTCCACAGGGTTGAGACCCTGAAGCTTCCGATGCGCATAGTGACTGCGGAAGAATATAACGAGGCAAAAGCGGAGGTCGCAAAGGCGGTTGCCCTGATGGAGCGGGATCCCAATGCCTCAGCTCAGGAGTACCGACGGATGAAATGGTATGAGAGAACCGTGACTCGCTTTGAACGGCAAGAGACCGACAGTAAAGCGACGTTTGAGGCGGAATTGCATATCCTTCGGATCGGAGATGTGGCAATTTGTACCAATCCTTTCGAGTTGTTCACTGACTATGGAATTCGGATCAAAAGCCGCAGCAGGGCCGTGCAGACATTCGTCGTCCAGTTGGCTGGGGAGGGGACCTACTTGCCGACAGAGAAGGCGATCCGGGGAGGTGGCTACAGCGCTGTGGTTCATAGCAGCCTGGTCGGTCCGAAAGGGGGAGATGTCCTCGTTGACCGGACCGTGGATATCATTAACTCCCTGTGGACGAAATCCAATTGACAGCGTCACATATAGGGCAAATACTTTGGGGTGACTCAACGATGGTACAAGAAAGAAAGGTTGATCGTCGGAGCTTTCTGAAGACCGCAACGGCGTTCACCGCAGGAGCGGCGGCATTTCCATATCTTATGTCCGCATCCGTGTTGGGCAAGGATGGTGGTACTGCTCCCAGCGACCGTATTGTGATGGGGTGCATCGGGCTAGGAAACCGAGGGACCAGTCTGCTGCGGGGATTCCTGGGTCACCAGGATGTGCAAGTTGTGGCCGTGTGCGACGTCCTTGAAGACCAGCGCCAAACCGCAAAGAGCACTGTGGACCAGCACTATGGAAACAAAGACTGCACCACCTACAATGATTTCCGTGAGGTCTGTCAGCGGAAGGATATTGATGCAGTCTGTATTGCGACACCCGATCACTGGCATGTTCTGGCTTCTCTGGAAGCGGCCCGCAATGGGAAGGACATGTACACTGAGAAGGCCCTGGGTTTGAGCGTGACCTGGGGCAAGGCCCTGCGTGCCGTATGCCACGAATATGGCACTGTTTTCCAGTGGGGCACCCAGCAGCGCTCCGGTCGGAATTTTCGTTTTGGGTGTGAATTGGTTCGCAATGGACGAATCGGCCGACTGCAGACGATCTTGGTCGGCGTACCGCACGACTTTGCCTTCCCCAATCAACCGACCCAGCCCGTGCCGACCGGCCTGGACTATGATATGTGGCTTGGGCCCGCACCGTGGGCCCCATACACGTATCAGCGCTGCCGGCCCTGGACCAAGAAAGATAGCTGGTCGATCTGGTATCATATCTCCGATTATTGCTTGGGCGGTATAGGCGGATTCTGGGGGGTGCATCATGTAGATATCGCCCAGTGGGGTCACGGTACAGATGGTACCGGCCCTGTGGAAATTGAAGGGACCGCCTTGTTCCCTAAGGATGGGCTTGCGGACTGTGCCATTAGTTGGAACGTCAGGCACACCTACGCCGACGGCGTTACGATGGTATATATGGACAACAAGCAGCACAAACAGGGCGTAACCTTTCGAGGCACCGAAGGCTGGGTGCATGTCAGTCGCAGTGGTATTTGGGCAGAACCGGAATCGCTGCTAACCTCAGTGATCGGCCCGAATGAGATTCATCTTGTTGAAAGCGCGGCCCACGACCGGAATTTCCTCGACGCAGTCAAGACCAGAGAGAAAACGATTTGTCCCATCGACGTAGCGGTTCGTTCGGATACGGTGTGTCATTTGACGGATATCTGCACGCGTCTTGGTCGTGCGCTGCGTTGGGACCCTGAGAAGGAAGACTTTGTGGATGATCCGGAAGCCAGCCGGATGCTGGTGCGGCCGATGCGCAGCCCGTGGCGTCTGTAATAGCTGAATGGTTACGAAACTCTCCTATAGTCGCACTCCCTAAACACTCTGCGGCCGCACGGTGCAAGAGTGTACCCTATATAAATCCTTATAAGAGCAATAGTTGATGTTGCTCCGGATGAATATATTTGTCTGCTTGGGTTGGATTCTGTAGCCTGTTGCGACTATGAAACGGAGATTATGGCTTTCACTGATCACCTGTATAGCTTACTTGACCGTCCGATCGACCTGGCAGGAGTTCATCAGGAGTCATTGGGACGTATTAACGGCCTGTGATTTCTTTACAGTCGAGCTTCTTGTGGGTCTTAGACTCGCCTGCTGTACGTGTGTGCGCCGACTTCGGGCGAGTGTACGTCTTTGGGCATAGTTCCCTTTGAAATGAGATCACCTCCGGCCATAGATCAGCTATCAATGTGGATATATCCTTGTTTGAGCCATGAGTTCATGTGGGGATTAGTTTCTCTACCCTGCGAGCACAAGAGGCTTGAGCATGTTCTGTCCATACTGTTCCTGGACCAGCATGAACTCATATTCCATACTTTTAATCTCGCTTTGCAGGCGGGCAACGTTGCGATCTTCCGTTTCCCCCGGAGCTGTTGGCTGGTTTGGTTTGAGTAACTGGTCGGGCCCAAGCCCTTGACATAGGCGGCAAAGGCGAGCGGCCCGCCCGCTTCCGTGGCCGCACCGAGCACCGCCTCAAGGCCTTTCACCTGATCCGGCTTGAGTCCGCTCCCGAAAATTCCGGACGCGCGCACGGAATCCAAAAACGCCTGCATGTCGTCAAGACCCA
>CAYZAH010000210.1:0-6837 GCA_964475805.1 uncultured Pirellulales bacterium
TGGCGAGCGTTTGGCTTTCCTCCTTGACGGTGACAGCTTCTTTGGCCTCGACGGCTTGATGAAGCCCGTCGGACCACTGCCGGCCGTGCATCAATCGGCCCGTGAACTCGTCCACGATGATGACCTTGCCATCCATCACGACGTAGTCCTTCTCACGCTCGAACGTGACGTGGGCGCGGAGGCTCTGCTCCAACAAGTGCGGCCATTCCATATTGGACCCGGTGAAGAACGAACCTACTCCCGCGATGTCCTGCGCGGCGCCGACGCCCTCGTGCGTCAGGTGCACCGCTTTTCGGTCGTGCTCCACTTCGTAATACTGTGTGATCCCCTCCAGTTGAGCCTCAGCCGTATCGTGCTCGGTCTGGCTATTCTCGATGACCTTTTGCGCCTGCTCGATCCGTTTATTGTCCTTTTCCTTCTTGGCGTCGGACAATTCGCCCTGAGCGTTCGCAATGGCCCGCTCGGCGGTGTCCATCTTCTTTTTGAGGCGGTCGTAGTTACTTTGAAGACTGATGAGCTTCCTGGCGACCTGGTCGGCTCTCTTGTATCGGGTGACGTCGTCAAAGGCCGGACCTGAGATAATCAGCGGCGTTCGGGCCTCGTCGATCAGGATCGAATCGACCTCGTCGATAATGGCGTATTCCAGATCACCCTGCACCATCTGCTCCAGCGACGTTTTCATGTTGTCGCGAAGATAGTCGAAGCCGAACTCGTTATTCGTGCCATAAGTGATGTCGCTGGCGTATTGGGCCCTTCTTTCGTCGCCGGCGGTGTCCATGTCGGCCTGAATCGCGCCCACGGTCATACCCAGAGCTTCGTACACCGGCGCCATCCACTCGGCGTCGCGCTTCGCCAGGTAATCGTTGACGGTGACGATATGGACCCTCCGCCCGGTCAGGTGCACGAGATAGGCCGCCAACGTGGCGACTAAAGTTTTGCCTTCGCCCGTGGCCATCTCGGCGATCTTGCCCTCGTAAAGGACGTTGCCACCCATAAGCTGGACGTCGAAGTGCCGCATCTGGACGTTTCGTCTGGCGGCTTCCCGGACGACCGCGAAGGCCTCAGGCAGCATATCCTCGGGATCGGTTCCGGCTTGAATCGCGGCCTTGAACTCAGCCGTCTTTGCTTTGAGGGCCTCGTCGTCGAGCTGTTTCGCTTGCTCCTCGAACTCGCCCGCGCGAAGAGCCACCGGCGCATAGATGTTCTTCAGTAGCCGCTCGTTGCGCGAGCCAAAGACCTTTACAAGTGTCTTGCTGACTTTCTCGAATCCCATGATGATACTCGTCACTCGTGACTCGGGGCTCGTGCCTCGTGTCGCGAGTCTCTTATTCTTTCACTCGTGTGACGTATTCGCCCGTGCGGGTATCGATGCGGATGAGCTCGCCGACTTTGACAAAGGGCGGTACCTGCACGATCAGGCCCGTTTCAAGCGTCGCCGGCTTGTTCTGGTTTGTCGCTGTGGCGCCTTTGATCTCGGGCGGCGTATCCGTCACCTCCAGGTCCACGCTGTTGGGCAGGGTCACGATCACCGGCTTGCCCTCATACATGCTGACTTGCAATTGCGTGTTGGGCTTGAGGTACTTCGGGCCGTCGCCGAAGGCATCGTCGTCGAGCGTGATCTGGTCGTAGGTCGTGGTATCCATCAGCACGTGCTCGCTTCCCGACGAGTACAGGTACTCATAGGTTCTTTTGTCGAGGAAGGCTTCCTCGACCGTCTCTTCTGAACGCAAACGGATGTTCTGAATCGTGCCGTCGCTCAGGCTTTTCAGCTTCGTTTGGTAAACCGCTCCGCCTTTACCCAGCTTGACGTGCTGGTAATCGACGATGGCGTAGAGCTTGCCGTCGATCTTGACGGTCTGGCCCTTACTCATTTCAGATGCTCTCATATATTACTCCGAACAGCCTTTCCCAACAATTTACAGTCTTTCATTCGAACTCTACCAGTGGGGCAGTATGACAAGATTACGCTGGGATGTCAAGAAAGCAAATAGGTTGATGGTCGGCTAACCGCACTCAGTGCTCAACTCTCGAATTCGATCGGTTGATTTCTAAGGATGATGATCTTCTGCCATATCTTGCGGGCCAGGCCTGTGGTCAGGTTTTCAAGGTCATTGACCGCCTCCGTAGCCACCGGGTCGTGAAAATCCTGTACGAAGAGGAAGCCCAGCTTACTGATCAGAGCCAGCATTTCCGAGCAGTAGTCGAGATAACGACCCAGGCCAAAGGCATCGAGGTTTTCGCTGGGAGAATGAGGCGTTAAGGTATGAATCCTGGACAGGCGATCCGGGTCCTTGGTCAGTTGGTGGGCGTCGACGACGTGGGCAATACTGCGCAGGCGGTTCGTAGCCTCTATCACCCGCCGACGTTTGCGACGGCTTTCGTAGGTGATCAACGTGATGATGCCGGCGCCGATCAGGACCAGCTCGTTCACGGCCGCTTCGCTCATCTGTACGAAGTCGAAAAGTGTGATCCCATCCGTCTCGACCTTGAGCTGGAACAGCGAGATCGCTAACAGTACCGTAACAAGAATAACAAGCCCACCCACACCTATGCGCAGCCAATAATTCGGGCGGGCAATCCAGCGCACGGTCTGATTAACCTCCATCGACACCTCGTGTAAACGACGACATACCTCAGCCAAACCGGCATCGGGAAATCGGTCGTTAATTCGATGATATAGATGCGAGATAGTCTTCTGTATTTCACTCGCTTCTAATTTGTCTGCCTGCATCATCGATTCCCACTGGTAAACGTCGTACTGTGAGCATTGTGCTCTTTGGAAATTGGAATGTCAAAACGGCAAGTGTTCAATTTCTCTTCGCTTTTCTTGCTTTCCTGTTTTTCTTCTTTGTTTTTTGGATTCGCATTTTATTTTTTCGTCGTTGCTTTGGCTCTTTGTCCGGTAGCTCGACGGGGGTCACGTTGAGCTGTCGGGCCGCAATATTGACAGACACGATGCGGACCTTCATGGCCTGTCCCAGGCGGATGTTGCGCCCGGAACGCTCGCCGACAATAGACTGGGCTTTCATGTCATAGGCCCAGTGATCGGGTCCGAGGTCACCCATGCGGATCAGTCCTTCGACGCCGTACTTCTTCGACTGGACGAACAAGCCGAAGCCCGTCAGCCCGGTCACGACACAGTCAAGCTCCTCGCCGGTTTTCTTTTCGAGCAGTTGCAGCGTGAGCACCGTGGTTAGCTCGCGTTCGGCATCCTCGGCCCGCTGTTCCATGAAGGTAATGTGTCGACCCGTCTCCACCAGGTCCTGCTCCTGAGCCTTAATCGCCGGCTCGTTCTGCAAGTGCCTCTCCAATGCGCGGTGGACCATCAAATCGGCGTATCGGCGTATCGGACTGGTGAAGTGGCAATAGTGGGTCGAAGCCAGCGCGTAATGGCCGACGTGGAGGGGGGCATATTGGGCCTTCTCGAAACTTCGCAAGACCGTCAAATTCACGGCGAAGCTGCAATCGGCTCCTTTGACGGAGGCTAACAAATCCTGGACGGCTTTGCGGTCAGGCTGTCGAGGCAGGCTCAGTCCGAACGCGCGCAGGAACTTGGCGAGGTTGGCCATACTCAGGGCATCCGGCTCCGGGTGAATACGCCGCATGAAGGCGATGTTAAGCCGGTCGAGAAGTGAGGCGACGGCGTCATTGGCCTCGACCATGAACATTTCGATGATGGTATGCGGATAGCTGTCGTCGGCGGAGTGGGCGTCCACCACCCGGCCCGATTTGTCGAACTCCAATTCGATTTCAGGAAGGTCGAGGTGGAGCATGCCGTTCTTTCGCCTTCGCTGCTCGATGGCCCGGCTGAGCGCCTCCATGTTTTTCAACAGCTTGATCACGTCGCGCCCGGCGCCCTTCGTATGCCCTTTCAGTATCCTGTCGGCCTGCTGATAGGTCAGACGCTGAGACGAGCAAATCATTGAGTTGGCGAAGCGGCGCGACAAGATGTTGCCCTGATCGTCGTAGGTTAGGTATGCGCTTTTGGCAAACCGCCGCTGGCCGGGCTGGAGGCTGCAAATCCCGTTGCTCAATATCTCCGGCAGCATGGGAATGGTCCTGGCGGGCAGATAAACGCTGTTGCCGCGTGCTTTGGCCTCGACGTCGAGCGGGGAATCGGCCGGGATGAAATGACTGACGTCGGCGATGTGAACACCTAATACCCAGTGGCCGTCGGGGTTCCTTTCGAGGCTGATGGCATCATCGAAGTCCTTCGCGTCCGGCGGGTCGATCGTGATAATGACCTTGTTCGTGATGTCCTCGCGCGTGCCCGGCTCTTCGGGATTGAAATCCATCGCAGCCCGGCGTGCCTGCTCGATACACTCAGCGTCGAACTCGCCCGGCAGATGATACTGGTGAATAATCGACTTGATCTCGGTCTCGTATTGTCCGGCCTTGCCGAGCACCTCGACAATCACGCCGCGAGCCAAGGTCTTTTCCGTCGGATAGTTGAGTATTTCGACGACGACCTTGTCTTTTTCCTTCGCTCCCTTGGCACTCACGTCATCTACGGAAATCGGCTCGAAAAAGCCTTTCCCGTCCGGCTGAACGAGCCAGGCTTCCGGATGCTTAACCAAGGTTCCGACGAACCGGTTTTGTGCCCGTTCGAGAATCTCGATGATCTCGCCGGAGTACCGCATTTCGCCGCCGCGTTTGCCCTTTCGCCTGACCTTCGCGATGACAATATCGCCGGTCATTGCTTCGCTGGTCGCGTCCGGCGGGATAAACAAGTCGCCATGCGAATTCGGCTCCAGCGGTACGATAAAACCGAATCCTCGCGGATTGGCACGAAACGTCCCGACGATCTGCCCGGCCAGAGCCGGTAGATTGATTAGGTTTTTCGCCCCGATCACGACGTGCCCTGCTTGGCGCAGCTCGTCGAAGGCTACCTTGAATTGTGAATAGTCGTCCGGGCCGACGCCCAGTTTTTTGGCCAACTGCCCCAGTTTCACCGGTTCATAATCCGTGTGCTTGAGCAGCCGGATGATTTTGTCTTTATATACTTCCGGCATATATGGTACCTATCCCTGGCAAAGTTATCCTAATATAACACGTCCACACACCGACATTGTAACCGTCGGTGAACATTTAGAAAGGAAGAAAAGCATCAAATGGATTTGTCATGGCTCATGCCTGATCGGTACAGCACAAGCTATGGGATTTGTTCAAATGGTTCCGCGAAGCGACTTCTCGTTCTGAAATCCGTTGAGTCCGCCCATTTTTCTATTCGTTCGGCCTCGCGCAAGGTGAGATATTCCGAACGCGCTGGAAGCGGACATGTGTTGGTCGTGGCGCGATGCGCACGTCAAGAAATGCGTTGCAAGATGCGAGAGGATCAGCTCTGTTTGGCCTTCAGGGCGTTAAGTCTCTTGGCCAGGCGTGATTTCTTGCGGGCGGCCGTCTTCTTATGCATCGTACTTGTGGCCGCTGTTTTATCCAGCTTCTGAGTTACCAGCCGGAATTGCTCGCCGGCGGCTTGGGCGTCGCCTTTGCCCAGTGCCTCTTCGAAATGCTTGATTTGCGTTTTCACCTGGCTCTTGCGCGCCCGGTTGATGGTCTTTCTCTTAACGTTCTGTCTGGCTCTCTTTTTCGCCTGTAACGAATGTGCCACTGTCCACTCCTAATTAGTTATCATTCTTCTACTTAGCTACAAAATCTCACTGAAAGGCCGATCTTGTTTCCGCGTTTATACCCTTTTCCGGGCGGACTGTCTATACGCAAGCTCTATCTTTTTTATTTTTGGTTCTGCGCTCTTTCGCCACGGTTAGCTCTTCTTCTGTTTGGCTCTGAGCTCGTCCACACGCTGGCTGACGTCCTTGTAGGCGAAGTCGATCTGGGCGATCTTGCGGTAGACGTCCAACGCCTCTTGCAGGTTTCCCCGTTCTTCGTACGCCCGGGCCAGATTGTACCGCAATTCCTTGGCAGTGGCGTCCGCTTTCAGCTCGTAGGAGTTCATCGCCTGGGTAAACACGTCGATCGCGTCGTCAAGCCAGCCCTTCGCGGAGAAGCAAACGCCCACTTGGTTCATCGCGGCTATTTTCCGCCTCGGATCTCGCTGGGCTTCCTGGAAAAGAGGAATCGCTTCGTTGTACTGTTTGTTCCCGGCCAGCCGGACGGCATATTCGTATTTGGCTGACAAGTCGGTTGGGTAGTTTTTCACGCAGAGCCGGTGGTGTTCCAACTCGAAAGCATCCAATTGTGCGGACAGCTCGTCGAGTCTGGCTTTCGCCTGGGCGTTTTCCGGATTCGATTCGAGTTCCGCTTGCGTTTGCCTGATCCACCGCTTGAACTGCTTGATTCTGAGCAGGCCCGCCCGCCGCTGGAAGCTGAAATCGCTCTTGTTTCGGTAGGCGTTCTCCAGCAGTTGGATCGCGCTGTTCTCCGCCTCCTCCGTCTCCAGGTCCGAAAGGGCGTCGGCCAGCTCGAAGATGTTCGCTGGCAGGTCCGGATTCTGAGCTATCTTCTTTCTGGCATCTTCAACGGCCTTGGCGCGATAATCCTCGGTCTTGACGACGCCGGCCTGGCCGTGGAGTTTCTCCTGACTCTCGCGGTCCTTGATCGATTTTCGGAAATCGCCCTCGCCATCGTATTTGCCCCGCGCCATGGTCAGCTCGGCGGAAAGGTCCTTAAACTCGTCGGACAGTTTCTTGTCGTTTGGCCGAAGTCTGGCGGCACGCTGACAAGCGGCAATCGCCTTGTCGAACTGGCCGATAGCACAATAGGCATCTTTCAAGAGGATATAGGTCTCGGCGGACGGTTTCTCGGAGGCGTTGGTTGTCTGAAAGATCAAATTGGCGATCCAGCCGGCGGTCTTCACGTAGCCGCCCGCCACGGCGG
>CAYZAH010000211.1:0-6837 GCA_964475805.1 uncultured Pirellulales bacterium
TTTGTCGTCCGGCATCCGAAAAACAGCCAGCACGAGCGCTCGGGCCAACGGTCGTAGATCGAATAGATAATATTCTTCATCGGGGCCATTCCCGCGCCGCCCCCGACGCAAATGATCTCGACAGACGGGTCCTCATTCAGGTGAAACTCCCCGTAAGGGCCGGTGAACACAACCTGGTCGTTTTCCTCCAAACTGTGGACGTACGTCGAACCAATGCCTCCCGGGATGAGGCGGACCACAACTTCCACCTCGTTTGGCTCATAGACGGCGGAGCTGATCGAGTAAGCGCGAAAGACCGGGCCTTCGGGCGACGGAGCCTGAATCTGAACGTACTGGCCGGGACGCTGAGAAATCTCCGGCGGATCGTTCAGTCTTACTCTAACCTCCTTGATGTCGTACGTCAGAGTGCGCGTGCTGATGACCGACGCGGAGAAGAGCTTCACGTTCAGAAAATCTTCGGGAATGCGAACGTAGATGTCTTCCCGGATTTTGACTTGGCAGGCTAATCGAGTGCCGGAGCGGATTTCTTTCCGCGTCAGGTGAGGCGTCTCGACGGGCAATACGGGGCCGCCTCCCGACACGACCGTAATTTTGCAGTGCCCACAGGTCCCTTTGCCACCGCACGCGGAAGGGATGAATATCTCGTTGGCGTACAGGCTGGCAAGCAGGGTTTGTCCGCCTTCCACTTCGAGCGGCTTCTCGCCGGCGTTGATGTCGAGCTTGCAGATGCCGTAGTTGATGAGCAGGCGTTCGGCTACCATCAGGCCCGCCGAAAGCACGACCGTCAAGCCCGCAAAGGACACGATTGACCAGACGTAAATCATCGAGCACTCCTACTGGATTGAAACCATGCCCGCAAATCCCATGAACGCCATCGCCAGCACGCAGGTCACGATCATGGCGATAGCCACCCCTTCGAACGGCTTGGGGACCTTGCTGTAGCGCATCTTCTGTCTCAGTCCGGCCATCAGCACGATGGCAAGCGCCCAGCCTACCCCGGCGCCGAACCCGAAGCCCACCGACTGGACAAAAGTGTACTGCCGGATAATCATGAATAAGGATGCCCCGAGGATGGCGCAGTTGACCGTGATCAGGGGCAGGAAGATACCTAACGCGAAGTACAGCTTCGGACTGAATCGCTCCACGAACATCTCGACGAACTGCACGAAAGCCGCGATAACGGCAATGAAGATGATATACTGAAGATGTACGAGGCCGGCCCGGACGAGAACGAAGTGATAGATGCAATAGTTGATCATCGTGGTCATCGTCATCACGAACGTCACCGCTGTGCCCAGTCCCAGCGCCGTCGTGATCTGTCCCGAACAGGCGACAAAGGAGCACATCCCAAGAAAATTCGTCAGGAGAATATTGTTGGTCAGTATCGCCGCAACCAGAATCACTAAGGCTGACGTGTTGCTCATTATTTCTTCTCCTCAGGTTCGGGGCCTTTGAGCACGTTAAAGACCGCAATCACAATACCCATCGTAAAGAAAGCCCCCGGCGCCAGGATCATGAGCTGGTTCGGTTCGTACCATTCGCCGCTGAGGACCTTGAATCCGAGAATTTCACCGCTGCCTAAAAGTTCTCTGAAGAAGCCGATAACAGCCAATATCACCGCGTAGCCGAAACCGTTGGCCAAACCGTCCACCATAGAGAGGATAGGGGGATTTTGCAGCGCGAAGGCCTCCGCACGGCCCATGATGATGCAGTTGGTGATGATCAGTCCGACGTAAGGCCCGAGCTGCTTGGACATGTCCCAGTAGAACGCCCTCAGGACCTGGTCGAAGATGATGACAAACGTCGCGATGATGGCGACTTCGGCGATCATTCGTATTCGGTGCGGCGTGACGTTGCGCAGCAAAGAGACGAACAGGTTCGAGCCTACGGCCACGAAAATCAGCGCCCCGCCCATGACCAGCGAGTTCTCCAGTCGGCTGGTCACCGCCAGGGCCGAACAAATGCCCAACACCTGAATCGCGAGCGGGTTGTTCTTCCACGCCCCCTCCTTCAGGGTCAGCAGACCTTTGCCCCCGCAAAGCCCGTGATCGGTGCACGTCATACACGCAGGCTTTTTGTCAGCCATTTTGTGAGGTCTCCTTAACGATTTCCTTTATGACGGTATCGAGCAATTGCTGAAGCTTGTCGCAGGTCAGCGTCGCTCCGCTAATCGCGTCAACCTCGTTGACGGCGTTCTTTTCTGCGCCCTTCTTAATGATTATGCCGGGTTGGCCGGACGGGCCGACGATCTTTTTGCCCACAAAGCCGTTACGAAACGAAGTCGATACGATCTCGCCGCCTAACCCGGGCGTCTCTTCCTGCTCATAAAACGTTATGCCCCGAATCGTTCGCATGTCCGGATCGAGCGCGAGAAAGCCTTTGATGGGGCCCCACAGACCCGGACCCTCGAAATGGACGGCTACCGCCGGAGCGCCGCCGGACCCGGGGGCCGGCGTATACCGATAGATTTCGAGGCCGTCCCGTGTTTCGGTCTTTACGTTCGCCTCGAAAATCTCGACCAGTTTTCCGGAAGAGGCGTCCTTCGGATAGGGAACTTGGAGCACGTTGAGAATATTGCGTTTTCGCTCGGCGCTGGCGTTCGCTTCCTGGTAAGGCCGGGTGAAACTGGCCACGGCGGTCAGAAGAAGCGCACAAACCGCTCCCAAAATACCCGCATAACTGAGGACGTAAGCGTTACCCTTCACTTCTAAGCCTCCTGATGCGAATCGCGATCACGATTTCGTCGAGAATCGGGGCGACAATGTTGCCGAGCAAAATGGCGAACGTGACACCCTCGACGTATCCCGTGAAGTTGCGGATTAGAACCGTGGATAATCCGATGACCATGCCGTAGAACCACTTGCCTCCGTTCGTCGTCGGGCTTGTCACCGGGTCGGTCGCCATGAAGAACGCCCCGAAGAGCAGCCCCCCGGCACAAAGTTGCCACATGACCGGGCCGAAGACGCCGGGCATCGGGTAGTTGACTTTGTGCTGGGCCACCAGCGCCGCGGTCAGGACGGTGAACGAACCGAGCAGGCTCACCACCGTCCGCCAGTTACCGACCCTGGTCAACAGCAAGAACACGCCGCCAAGGATAATCAGAATAGCCGACGTTTCCCCGGCGCTTCCCGAGACGCTTCCCAAAAACATGTGCGCGGTTGACGTCATATGGCCTTGTCGAGCGGCCAACAGGGGCGTCGCTGAAGTCATAGAATCGACGTGCCAGGTCAGCAGCCGGCCTATAGCGGCCTGGCCCGGCTCCACCCAGCCTAAGGACATTTGCTTGGGATAAGCGAGGGACAGAATGCACCGGCCCACAAGGGCGGGATTGAACAAGTTACGCCCGGTTCCGCCGAACAGCTCCTTTCCAATGAACACGCCCAGGGCCACGCCGAGCGCGACCATCCATAGAGGCAGGTTTGGCGGCAAAATCAGCGGAAAGAGTATCCCCGTCACGAAGAAACCTTCGTTGATACCTTCCTTGCGGACCATGGCGAAAATCGTCTCGACGGTAAGCCCCGCCGCGTAGGAGACGATGACCATAGCGATAAACCGCAGCCCGAAGAAGTACATCGCCGCCAGCGCGCACGGGACGACCGCGATGATCGCCATCGACATGAACCGCTTGACGTCCATGGGATCGCGAACGTGAGGCGCACAGACCGTCGTCTCAGACGTGGCAAAGAAGAAATGCTCGAGTGCTCCGAACACCGGCTTGAACAACCGCAGTCTTCCGCCTTCCTCGAAGTGGGGGCGAAGGTCATCAATGATTTTCAACAACCATTTCACTCGGTTCACTCCTCTGATTGCTTACGTGCCTGCTCCAGGCGCAACTGTTCCTGGCGTATCTCTTCCTTTTCCTTCTCAATCAGAACCTTGGCTTCGATGAGCTGTCCTCTCAATTCGATCTTCGACGGGCAGACGTACGAGCACAATCCGCACTCCACGCACAGATCGACGCGGGCCTGCTCGACCTCCTCAATCAAGTCCGCGAACAGATACTTATGGATCAGGTAGGGCATGATGCCCGCCGGACAGACTTCGGTGCAGTAATTGCATGCGATGCACGGTCGCGGCTCTCCTCGCACCCCGGTCGTATATCGCTCGCTGAAATCCTTCCTCAGAGCGCTCAGGAAACAGGGAGCGTAGGATCGGCGTCCCCAGCCCGGCCGGACAAAACCGAGGAACTCGCGCTCGCGCAGCTCGGGCAGGACAGTGATACCTCTACATTCGGTGTCAATGCCCAAAGCGTCGTCGCTAAAGGTCTCCCCGGTCAGGATGCCGCCGTTGATCACTCTCGCCGCCGGCTCGAACACATACTTGTCCTTTATGATTTTCAACGGGTATCCCGTCATCAATTTCAGGTGCGCGGGCGAGTTGACGCCGATGCCGCCTATGGGGACGATCCTGACGTTGGAGGGCTTTGTCAGCGTCAGGGCGCGGTCCACAGCCAGAACGCCCTCCGTCCGGACGCCCCAGATCGGTCCCGCGTCGCGCTTGAGACCCACGTGCCGGGCGAGAATGGCGAAATTGTCGTAAGGATACGTCGGCGGGACCTCCAGCAGCTTCGCCCAGGCATAGCCGCGAATTTGATTTCGAACCAACGTGGCGAATTCGGATCGAATGTCCGGCATAGCCAGGTAGATGGGCTGGTATTCGAGCAGGGATTGCAAGTGCTCCAGGCCCCGCGTGAAGTTCAAAAGGCGTTTATGGAGCTGGGCGTCGCCCCTGGCCGTAAACGGCTCCAGGCTGAGCGTCGAAACAATGATGGCTTGCGGTGTGCCGAGCGGATCGGGCAAAGCCCCCGTGAAGGCGTCGCAGAAAAATTGCCACGCTCCGAGCGACAAGAGCTTGAGCCGTTTCGGCCCCGAAGCCCCTAACGTCTTTTCCGCGTGCGCCATCTCCTTTTCAGCGATATCGGCCCGTTCTTCGAGCTGGGCCAGGTCTTCGAGCACGATATGACCCTCGGCGGCCTTCAAGCGAACGGTCCCGGCTCGCGGCGCCAGCAGGGGAACCGCGTAGTTATCGGGGTCCTTGGCTAAGGCGTCGCCGGGATGGACCTTCTGGCCCTCCTTCACTTGAACGTCGCTGAACGTGAAACGCTGACTCTTCAAGGGCAGATAAAGCGTCGTCGGTTCCGGCACCACCTGGACGGCGCCATTCGGCTTACCCTTGAGGTGTATGTTGTAGCCGCCTCTGAATTTCACTTTTCCTGGCTTTCCTACTGAACACTCGAAACATCCGTATCAGGGCAATCGACGCCGTTCGGATTCTCATGCCGCCGACATTTTATCGAAACGGCCCACATATTCAAGATCATATTAACGGCTGGGAGACTTTGAAACGGGCATCCAGCTTAAACAGCCGCTTGACGGGCAAATTAAGGACCTTTGACCCGTCCAGAGAGAGCGAATCGCGAATCTGCCCGAGAATCTCCTCGATCCGTTTTTCGTCAACGGCGATGATCGTGAACCAAATATTGAAGGCGTCGTCGCGAAGGTAGCTGTGGGTCACCTCGTGAAACGCACCGATGACCTCGGCGGCGCGATCGACCAGCCCAGGCTCGACGCTCACGGCCGCTAAGGTACTGCTGAAACCGAGCTTCCTCGAATCGATGCTGGCGCCGATTCGCCGAATGACGCCCTCGTCGAGCATCCGTTCGACCCGCTCCCAAAGCTGCTCGACGGGGATTTGCAGCCGGTCCGCGATGATCTCGTAGGGCCTCGTTTCAAGCGGAAAATCGTTCTGAAGTTCCCGCAGTATTCGGCAATCAACTTCGTCCATAGGCGTCCTTAATTGCAAGACTCGTATCCTAACTTCCTGCGGGTCCGAATTCAAGCCTGCCTTGCGTTTTCTCTTGCGGCGCAGGCAGCCGCCGGGTATGGTAGTTGAGCAAATGGACGCATTCAAGAAAAGCAAACAATTGTTCCGGCAGGCCGCGAAAGTCATCCCCGGCGGCGTCAACAGTCCCGTGCGCGCCTTTCGAGCCGTCGGCTCAAATCCGATCTTCATCGACCGGGCCAAAGGGGCCTATCTCTACGACGCGGACGGTAATAAATACATCGACTATTGCCTCTCCTGGGGGCCGATGATTCTCGGCCATGCGCACCCCGAGGTCCTCGCATACGTCAAAAAGGTCATGGCCAAAGGGACCAGCTTCGGCATCCCGACGGAGCTTGAGACCCGCTTGGCAAGGATGATCGTCCAGGCCATCCACTCGGTCGAAAAGGTTCGCCTGGTCAGCTCCGGCACGGAGGCCGTCATGACGGCGATTCGTCTTGCCCGTGGGTGCACGGGGCGCGACAAGATCGTCAAGTTCATCGGTTGCTACCACGGCCACGTCGATCACATGCTCGTCCAGGCCGGCTCGGGAGCTACCACTTTAGGCACGCCGTCCAGCCCGGGCGTGCCCAAAGACTTCACAAAGCATACCATCCTCGTGCCCTACAACGACCGCGAAGCCGTCGAAAGGGCTTTCAATAAATATGGCGATCAAATTGCGGCGGTCATCGTCGAGCCGATTGCGGGCAACATGGGCGTCGTGCCGCCGGGCGAAGGGTTCCTGGAAACCATCCGGCGATTGTGCACGAAGCACGGCAGCATTCTGATCTTCGACGAGGTGATTACGGGTTTTAGAATCAAATATGGAAGCGTCCAGGACGTCGTGGGCGTCGAAGCGGACCTCACGTGCCTGGGCAAGATCATCGGAGGCGGGTTTCCCATCGGCGCCTGTGGCGGAAGAGCCGAATTGATGGATCAGCTCGCCCCGTTGGGCCGCATCTATCAGGCGGGCACCCTGTCGGGAAACCCGGCCTGCGTCGCCGCCGGCATCGCCAC
>CAYZAH010000212.1:0-6836 GCA_964475805.1 uncultured Pirellulales bacterium
CTGACCTATGGGACTTTTGGGTAGCACTTCAACGGACCAGTCTTCCAAGCGACGATGAATCTCTTCCAGAATAGGTTTGCTCTGATTCTGACGCAGTTCTCTGAGTGCAACGGTATCCGGGCCGTCCTCCTTTGCCTTCCGCTCTACATCGTACAACTTACCAATCACGGCCAGCATCTCGTGAGCACGCCCTGGATCGGTCGTGAGGGAGTCGTAGAACTTGCGTCGGGTATGAGCCCAACAGGCTACCTCAGTTGCATTGCCCTTTTCAAAGAAGGCGTCGTAGCCTTTGTAAGCATCGGCTTGGACATATCCACTGTAATCGCCCAAAAAGGCCATCGGGCCATCACGACTGTGCGTGGGTGTATATTCGAATACGACATTCTTGTTGGCCCCAATGTACGCCCATAGATAGCCCTTTCTCGTTTGCGTCCGGGAGCCATCCTGGACAGGAACCGGTGTATCATCCGTATTGATCTTCTTGGATTGTAAGATCACCGTCTGCATACAGCGTACAATCGGCGAGAGCAAGACCGCACAGTCGCGTACCCAATCGCACATCGTGGAACGCTTGATATCTACGCCATGACGCTTCCAGATTCCTTCTTGCCGGTGCAAAGGCAAATGGTCGCAATTTGGACCGAAAAACTTCGAAAAATGCAGAAAAATTCACAAAAAGGCACAAAAAACTCGCGCCGAAAGCCCGTTTCGTGACCGTTTTTTCCCGTTTTTCGACCGGAAAACGGCTGCGAAAGCCTGCGCAATCGACTCGACGTTGGCGAGGCAAACAGAAGGTAGTTGCAGATGTCACCTTCCGAAATTGCCGATATACAGCAAGCGGAAATCAAGCATTTCTCTATCTCCAAGGACGAACCGTAACAGGTCCTTTGCAGACGAGGGAACATGATGAAAAGTAATCTGAACGCCGTTTTATGGCTTATATTGGCGGCACTTCTTTGCTGGGGAGCAGGATGTTCGGATTCCGGCCAATGGTCGATTGGGTCAAAGATCGGTGTGTTGGATACCAGCGGAGAGCCAACGAAAACAGCAGCCGCAGGTATCAACACGCGTGTCGGCGCTACATATTCACTCACTCAGGTGGGCATATTGCCAGATAGGAACGATATCAACGGCGCAGCGCCCTATGTCGGAATCGGCTGGGGCGATATGATTGGCCGGGGTAAAAAGTGGGGATTTTACAGCAACCTAGGCGTGGCCTTTACCGATTCTCCTGATGTGGTGCTTCGCGCGAACGGAACACCGGCTGCCGATCGGTCGTTTCAAGCTGATTTGGCGAAAGAAGCCAAAGATATAGCAGAGAACCTGGATGGTTTCGAGGTTCACCCAGTTATCTCAGTCGGCCTTTACTTCCAACTATGAGAATAGTCTATTACTTCCAGTCTCTCTCTGCATTTAACCTCTGAAGCCAAACGACAAACCTTACACGGAATGAGCCTGTCTGGTCGCTACTTTTTCTTGACGCGTATCCAATGACAACGGAAGTCGTGTGTGACGGCCTCCACGAGGCAGTCAGCGAGGCGTCCATAGGCGTTTTCCGGATCATCAGCGTCAAAGATGAAGCCCTTGTTGCCGAAGATCTCAACACCGCCGATCCGTTGCACTGCACGGGCCGAACGGCTCCAAAGCGAGGCACCGGTCTCGGTCTCCACCATCTGGGCGTTGAGGGTCGCGTCGACATCGGCTGAAACGCCGAGGTGGGTCAGACTTTGTCCGATCGACACCTTGGGCTTGACGTCGGAGACGACGACGTCTCCGGTGAAGACCGTTTTGACTTGATACTTCTGTCCGATTGCTTTGAAGGCGTTCTGATCGAGACGAGACTGGCCGATACCGGCAAGGACCTCAGCGGGAGTGCCAAGTAGCACGATGCGCACGAGTTCCTGGTCACGCCGTATGGCATCCACGAAGCGTTGGGTCAGAAAGGGACCCAAGTCTCCTTGGCCGGAGCAGTCAAACTCGATGATGCCGACAACTTCGTGCTGTTTCAGGTCGATTCGTGGAGGGGCAAGGACTCGTTCAGTGCAGCCCTGGGCTGCCAGTGCCAGCAGAGTGGCTGCAAAGAGCCAGGACGTTCGTCTCATATACGGACTCCTTCAAAATACCAAAGCCCGCCAAGCCGGGCCAGAAGGCCAAAAAGCCTACAACGACGCTAAATATCTCGTCGTCATAATCCACCACGTACTTGAACCACGAAATGGTGCTGGTCCTCTTTGGCGATTTTTTTCGGGAATTCTCAGATTCTCTTTGCTTTCCAGCTTAAAAGTCTGCACAAGCCCACAGAAACGCTCTCAGAGCCATTTTCGTATCAAGGGAAATTACCTCTTTGTTGTTGTTCCGCAAGAATACAGTTGTTTTATACCGCTTTCATCACTTGTGCGGAGTCCTTGTGTCGGCCTCAAGACGCCGGGACCGGTCCGGCCGAGCGATCAACGGGGTTTCCGCAGAGCCACGATGGCCTCGGCGAGCTGGCGGCGGAACGCGGCGTACTTGGGCAGGTCGCTGGTGTAGCCGCCGGCGGCGGTGACGAGGCCGGGAAGAGTCAAGAGCTTGCGGGCGGCGTCGGCGGCCGGGCCGTTTGTTGTGGCGGTCAGCAGGGACCGCAGTGTCCAGAGGTACTCGTAGTCCTCCAGGCCGTCGCGGAGGGCCTCGAAACGCAGCGACGACAGCGGCATGCCGTCGGGGCCGGGGTAGAGCAGGTAGCCGTCGCCGTTGTACCGGCCGAACGTGTTGGTGATCCACGGCACGTCGGGCCAGCGTTTTGCGGCCCCCTTGACGTAGTTTTTGCCCCAGGAGATCGGCGACCAGTACTCGAAGCCGGCCGCTCCGTACTTCCAGCAGATCAGCGGGATAACCCGCGCGTCGAGCAGCGGGTACTCGATGAACAGGTTGGGGTGGTCCATCGGGTAGCAGCAGACGGCCAGCCAGACCTCGGCGCCTTTGGCCTGCGAGGCCGCGACGCCGGCTTTGTGGTACTGGGCGATATAAACGTCGAACACGTCGGCGAAGCCCGTCAGCTCGCGGACACCCTCGGGCTGGTTGAGGCACTGTAAGATCCTCGCCCCCGGCGCCGCGGCCCGGATCGCGCGGTCGATCTTCTTGACCTCCGGCCACGCGGACTTGGGGGCCTCGTCGTAGACGTACACGTAAGCCATGTCCAGCCAACCCTTTGCGCGGAGGTGGTCGGCGTAGGCCTTGACGGTCTCGGTGAACTGGCGGACGAACTCATCGCTGTAGGCGGTCTTCTTCTGGCGATGCAGGTTGGGCGCGGTGGCCATGAGGAATGCATTCATCCCGCCGCCGATAAGACGTTCGAGGCGAGCGTCGATGGCGACGAAGTCGTACTTGCCATCGCGTTTGGGCACCCGCCCGGCCACCTCGCCGCCGGGGCCGAGACGGTGGGCCAGCAGGGCGTCTTCGTAGCGGCGGAGGATCTCCGCGTGGCGGCGGTTTCCCTCGGGCGTCCGGTCGTTGCCGTACCATGCTCTGAGCGTCCCGCCGCTGAGCCAGGTCAGTGTCCGCAGGTGCGTCCGATCGGTCAGCGCGAAGTCCCACACGGTCAGCGTGACGGGTACGGCCGTGGGTTTCAGGCCGTCGTCGGGGACGACGGTGACAGTCCCGCGGTACAGGCCGGCGAGGCAGTCGGCGGGCGTGTGGATCGTCACCCAGACGGGCCGGCGCGACAGCGGCTCGACGGTGAACGGCCCGGCCGGCATGAGCGGGTCGGGATAAGAACCCAGCCCGCGCTCAGTGTAGTATGGGGGTGCGATGGTCGTCTCGACGTAGCCGACAGGGTTCCACGTCATCGCCGACGCCGGGATGACCGCTCCACCCGGGCCGACGAGGTCTGACAGGATGACTTGCTTGACGCTCACGGCCCGCCACGGAGCCTCGACGACGATCTGCACAGACTCGTACTCGTTGCGGGCCGCGGCGAGGTCGGCCTTGCCGGCTGGGGCCGGGTCGTAGTCGTTCTCGCGGAACACTTTTTTCAACGGGCTAACGACGATCGCACGGTAGCCGGCCGACTCCTTCGGCTCGGCGATCGCTTTGGGTTTGCGGCCGCCGGCGGCCGGGGTGTCGCCAGCGCCGGTGGCGAGCGTCTCGACGGAAAAGTCGTCGATCCAGACCGACCCCTCGCACGTCGAGTAGAGGAAAACGAGGAGCGTCTGTTCGGTACCGGCCTTGCCTGGCACGACCGCGCTGGCGGTGAACTTTGTCCAGTCGTACGTGCCGGTCTTGAGGTCCCTCGACGACCAGCCGTCGCCGGGGGAGCCCTCGAAGTTCAGGAACACCCGCCCGGAGAGGGCGTCGGCGGCCTTCAGCCAGCAGGACACCTCGATTCGCGTGCCGGCCCTCAGGCGGAACGGTGAGGACGCGACGCCCCCGCGGCCGCGCTTGCGGCAGACGATCTGGCACGAGCGTTTGCCGGTGTGGGCGACGTCGGAGACCTCGACGGCGTAGTCGCCGCGCTCCCATCGGCCGCCGAAGGCCCAGCCGGCGAAGGGCGAATCGTGCGTGCCTGCGTAGTACCTTCGCGTGGAGGCGTCCAGGCCGCCGAGGAAGTCGTTCTGCTTGAGCTGCTCGAAGCCTCCATTGCTGACGAGCCCGCTGCCGGCTGCCGGCGAGACGGCTGCGCACGCCACGATACACATTATGATCGTCTTCATGTCGCCTCTTCCGCTTATCCGCGAGCGGCGGCCGCGTGCCCCATCCGTAAAACCGAATTCCCACTTTGCAGGGCGGGATTTGTCATTTGACTTCATAACCATACTCCTTAACGCGACATTCTTGATATTACCATAACTGGGCCTTCGATTTCAACGTTTCCGACCCGATGCAAGGCTCCGGTACGAGGAGAGATGTTGTTGAGGGGCTTGACGAGTGTAAGAGGACTTGCATCAGTTACTGGGGTGGTGACTTTGGAGAAGTTCTTGATTTGACCAAACAAGATTTGTCCGGCGAGTTTGACTTTGTGTGGATACATCCGCCTTACTGGAGCATCATCCGGTACAGTGACGGGAACCCGGATGACTTGAGCAATTGTGAGAGCTATGAACAATTTCGAAGATTACTAATGGTCTGTTTGAAGCGGTGCTGCGATGCCTTGGAGGTTGGTGGGCGGCCAGCGGTCTTGATCGGCGACGTATGGAGGTGCGGGAGCAAAGCACAATCAAAGATGTAGTAGGGCTGACTATGTCACAAGGTCAGGGCCGTTCTTATGCAATACGTTTGGGCAGATAGATGGTTATGGGGACACCGCCCGGTTGTAGATACGAACGTCATCAATCAGGCCGGACCAGAAAGTGTCAGGTCTCATGGCCCCGCCGGTTCCGATATACAGCCCGCCATCCGAGCCTCCAAGACTGTTTTGCGTATCTTCAGCAACGACGGCGCCATCAACGTAGAGCGATCTGCTCGAACCATCCCATACAAAACCTATACGGTGCCATTCGCCTTCAGTAATCACGGTCTGCGAGACCAGTGAAGCGCCGAATCGGCCCGGGAATTTAAGCTCCGTCATCAGACTGCCATGTGACGGGTCCGTGCAAAGCCAATCGGCCTCATTTTCTTGAGCCACGACGACCTGGCCGGGAATACCTCCTTTAGTCCATGCAAACACACTGAATGTCCTTTCGGTCGGATTCAGAACGAAGGGCGTGCTGATATAATTATCAAGGCCGTCGAAGTGCAGTGCACCTCCTACGATGCCGTCATCAGGCTGCCAGGCCGGATCTCCATGCACTGTGCCATCCTTGCCGCCCGCGCTGTCGTGGGCGATGCTGCCTTCTATCTCATCAAGTTTCCAATGAGCAACCAGCCCGATTTCCTTGAGCCAGTATTTCGCCAGACCGGCCAGGTCCTTGTAGTCCACAATGCCATCACCATCAGGTGGCGGAGCGATGTCGAACAATGGTTCATTCTGAAGCCAGTATTGAGCAAGCATGGCGAAGTCCCTGAGGTCTACTCTGGCGTTCCCATCAAAGTCAGGCGGCGTCTTTACCCCTGTGATCGCGTAGAGAACCGCCTCGGCTATCACTCCAGCGCCCTCGACGTTCGGATGGATCCCGTCGGGGAATAGGCTGGACGCGCCACTCAGTGCTGTATACAAATCAATGACCTTCACGTCCCGTTGCCGGGCGATCTGATCGATGAGCGGAAGTATCTCATCTCTGATCACCGTCTCGTTGATGCCGTAATTGTCAGAAAACGCGGGCACTGGCTTACATATCCAAATGTCGGGGTTGCTCGGTAGCTCTGCAAAAACGTCGATGAGGTAAAGGTAGTCGCGTACGAAATTATCCTTGTAAACCCAATTCCAGGACTTGGAGTCGTTAGTACCCAGTTTGATGACAACGAGGTCCGGCATGGCCGCCAGCGCTTGACTGTAGGCACTTTGCTGTATATACGGCTTGTCGCCGTTTCTCAGCAGGGTCGCGCCACTTACGCCGAAATTCTGCGTTTGCCACTGAGGGTCGAACTCTTGCAGCATCCGACCCAACTGAGCGGGATAGGAATCATGAGCTCGATCAGAAATGCCCGAACCGTACGTAATGCTGTCGCCTACGCAGGCGACGAGCTTAGCGTCAGCCTCATGGTTGGCAACGCCGATCACCAGTACCAAAGCCAATACAAATGGAGTCAGTTTTCTCATCTCATTGCGTCCTCACAAATAGTTGATTCGCCATGACGTAGTGTCTCCCAACGGCCGCACTTTTGTCCAACCCCGGCGGGATCGGAATAAGAGCCTGCACACCTCCTGCGCTGGAAAACTCAAGCTAACTGGTCACGGCTTCCATCATTCATTATATGATTTC
>CAYZAH010000213.1:0-6807 GCA_964475805.1 uncultured Pirellulales bacterium
TCTGAATTTCACCATTTTTCATACAGAACCGAAGCAAAAGAGTCAACGGCTTTGTTCTTAGGAGTCCAGCATAAATAGTTTAATGAACGCTAAGGGTCCTTTCTTGGGCAAATTTTGTAATGCCATACGCCGTGAAACTCATCGCGGACGATTGCTACCTTTGCCATGTCTTTGTCTTGGATTTTGATATCTGTAGGATAAATCGCATCGTCAATCTCGGCCCGGATGGTCAAGCCTTTTTCCGTGTGCGTTTTACCAATGAGATTGACGACCACGGCTCGGCTTTCCAGGGAACGACCAGGCCAGTTGTCGCGGGCACGGCAGAACATGCGATGCTCAATCTTGTTCCACTTGCTTGTGCCACGGGAAAATGACAGACATGAATGCTCATGTTGAGTTCCTCGGCAAACTTCTGCAGTTCGATTTTCTAGAGCCGGACACGGCTGCCGTTGCTTCCGCCCCCATCGGCCGTAATCAGCAACTTCGTGGCCTCCGGATAAAGTATACGCCCCATGCGCTTCCACCAGCGGCGAATCGTCGCGACCGCGAACTCGTCGGGGTCATGGTTGACCCCGACGGCTACCCAGCCCTGATTGTACGTCAAGTCGTAAACACCGTAAGGTACGATCTTTCCGCGTTCCTTATCGGCAAAGCCATGGACGTTTAGCTCTTCTGCTTCTCCCTTTTTCTGCCACTCACGGCCTGCATTCTTGAATCGACCGATCAACTCCTTTTTCTTGGTGTCAATAGAAATGACCGGAAAACCGGTCTGTTGAAATTGCTGAACCTTCTCGGAGATATGAAGAAACTGCGCATCCCGCTCTGGATGATCACCGCTTTCGCGCGTTTTTCGGTTCGACTGCATGCCGTAGCCGAGCTGATCCAAAAGCGTCCAAACGGTGCGCTGACTGACTTGGAGACCTCGATCTCGCAATTCTTCGGTCAATTTCATTGTGCCCTTGCAGGTTCGACGAAGCGGCGATTCCGGATCGCCACGGGTTATGGGATCGACCAACTTGTCAAGCTCTTGCAACAAGCCTGGGTTGCTTTCTGCCAATCGTTTGCGCCCAGCCTCCGGGCGGGTTCCCGGTTTGCCGCCGAGATGAGTGAAGAAAAGACGGTGCGTTTTCACCGGTCACCTGAAAAAAGCTCTCTCCCTCGGTCCCCATCGGGGGGCTTCATGATGCCTCCCGCTCTGCGGGAGGAGATTCACATGGTGGATTTGAGATTATCTTCTTGACATACATTTGGTATGTATGTATATAAAAAAGTAATGGAATGAAGCATCCTCTGCACTATCTCGTAAGAATTGTATCCATCACATGAACCTGAACTTGGGCTTCGGCATATGAAAAACAGACAAACAAGATCGACAAAAAAGGGCATCTCCAATAATGAGCGTAGCCAGCAGACATTCGCTCAGCTAATTGCTGTTGCAAGGAAACTCTTCAGCGCCCACGGATATTCCCACACATCGCTGGAGGAGATCGTTCGAAAGGCCGGGATGACCCGCGGAGCTTTATACCATCATTTTGAAGGGAAGAAAGGGATATTCGTTGCCGTTTTTGAAAATGCTCTATCAGAGATTGCCAATCGGGTCATCCAGGTTGATAAGAGCAAACGGTCTTTTTGGGAGAAGTTTATTTCATGTACCTATGCATTTTACGAAGCCTGCCTGGATTCAGATCTTCAGCGGATTGTTCTCATTGATGGGCCTGCTGTTCTAGGCTGGGATGTGTGGCGCAGAATTGATGAAGCGAAGACCCTTAACATCCTGAGAACTCATCTCAAAGAACTTCTTGACAGAGGAATTATCAAGCCCCTGCCTCTCGAGCCACTGACGCACCTCATTTCTGGGGCAGTGAATGAAAGCGTTTTGTGGATTGGCGGATCCGAGGATCCGAAAAAGGCATTCGATGAAGCATGGTCAACTATGAACGCATTCTTAGGGTCACTACGAAATTGATCGGAAGCGATTGCAATGTTTGCATAGAAATCCGACATCACAAATACCGCTATCTCGTATTCATCCATAAACCAAAGAGTTCTGGATGGGTCCATTGGCTGTCAGCGGTGAGCTATCAGCCAACTCTTATGGTTTTTTGGGGTTTTTTTCGCACAGCAAAGAGCGAAGTGTTGAAAGCGCCCATCTGCAAATTGCCATTTTCGGATGGGCGCTGGCTTAACTCATATTCATCGAGGCTGATTGTCTGCAATCTTTCACGGCGGAGGCTCCTTGCCTGGGACTCCCGGATGGGGCTGGACGCCTCACGCATGGATACCCAAGTATGACCGAGGCGAATCAGTGCCTACTTCTTTTTCATGGCAGACTGACTAACGTCTGCGGGATTGGATAGTCACACGATTGCGAAAAGAGGAGTTTCGCTTGTGAAAAAAGAGCAGCTTGAGAAAACATATTTAGAAAAAACCCGTACCTCTGCTAAACTCGCCGAATCGGCCAGGAAATATATGCCCGGAGGCGACACTCATGGCCATTTCTTCAACCCGCCCTATCACATAGTCATCGATCATGGTGAAGGATGCAATCTCCATGACGTTGACGGCAACCGCTATGTGGACTGTGTTAACGCTTACTTCGTGCTGATGCACGGTCATTGCTTTCCGCCGGTGCTTGAAGCGTTGGAGGGGCAGGCCCGACGAGGCACGTCTTTTGGTATGCCTGTTAGGGAACAAATCGAGTTCGCGAAGCATCTGTGCGATCGTGTGCCGTCCCTGGACCTTGTCCGGTTCGTGGCTTCCGGGAGTGAAGCAACCAACATGACAATCCGAGCCGCCAGGGCCTTTACTGGGAAGCGCAAAATCATGAAGGTGGATGGTGGCTACCACGGAACTCACAATATCGGGGAAGTAAATGCCTTCGGTGCTCCGGGCAGGGAGAAGGGGCACCTCATGCCCGCCATTGGCACGGCCGGCAGCGAAATCAATGATGTGATCCTTTTTGAGTGGAATGACTTTGAAAATCTTGAGTTCACTATCAACCGCTACGGAGAAGAAGTCGCCGCACTCATAATTGAGCCTATGATTGTCGCAGGAGGAATGGTTCTTCCGGCCCCCGGTTTTCTCGAAAAAGTGCGGCAATTGACTGAGGAAAAAGGAATCCTTTTAATTTTTGACGAGGTTGTGACCCTGCCTTTCAGTTACGGGGGTCTTCAGGAGCATTACGGTGTAATCCCCGATTTGACCGCCATGGGAAAAGGAGTTGGCGGAGGAATGCCTTTCGGGGCCTGGGGGGGACGCAAGGATATCCTCGATTTCTGGAACCCTGAAAAGGGTGAAGAAGGAGTCATCATGGTCAGCACGGCGGGGGGCAATGCCATGACCATGGTGGCCGGGCTGGCAGCCATGGAACATCTGACCCGTGACGTTATCGAAAAGCGCAATGCGTTGGGTGATAAACTGCGCTCCGCAATGAATGATGCCTTCAAATCAAACGGTATTCGAGGCCGCGTCACGGGGCTGTGCAATTCTTTCTGGATCCATTGGACGGACAAACCCATAAGGGACCCCTATGATGTGGTGGACGCGATGCTGCAGGTTACCGATCGAGTCCGTAACCTGCTGTTCATGGGAATGCGATATCACGGTGTATATCTTTTCCCGAGCCCCAGTCCCTTTGGAAATCTCTCAACGGTAATGGGGGACAAGGAGATCAATCAAATCATCAACGCCCTGGGAGAAACCCTGTCAGAGATACGGCCAGTTATTGAGGATGAGTGTCCTAATGTTTTAACCTGAGAGCTTCAGTTCTCAATGTCAGGAAAAGGACAAAGGAAATGAACGCGGAACATCTGAAAAAAAAATATTTGGAAAAAACATCCAAATCAGCTGGATTGGCAAAAAAAGCATGCAGCTACATGCCGGGAGGTGACACACATGGTCCTTCATACCATCCTCCGTACCATATCACTTTTGATCGCGGCAAGGGATGCTATATCTATGATGTGGACGGGAACAAGTACCTGGATTTCTGCAATCAGTGGTTAACCATGGTGCATGGACATGCCTTTCCTCCGATGGTCGAAGCGGTGCAGAAACGAATAGCTCGCTCTGTCGGGTTTGGATATCCTACCGAAGAGCAGTATGAGTTTGCGCAGCTTTTATGCAGGAGAGTGCCATGCTTTGAGCAGATGCGTTTTGTAGCATCGGGCAGTGAGGCTACATTGATGTGTATCAGAGCCGCACGTGCTTTTACAGGGAAACGCAAGATCATGAAGCTGGAGGGAGGATATCACGGCACCCACGATTTGGGGGAATTCAACTGGTTTCCTTCCCCTGAAGCGGGACCTCTTGGAAAAATAAAGGCGACGGCTCCTGATGCCGGCATCAACGGCAGTGAAATCAAAGACGTCATTATCTTTGCCTACAATGAAACTGAAATTTTCAAGAAAATCATTTCTCGGCACGCGGGAGATGTCGCAGCCGTAATCATGGAGCCGATGATCGGTCCTCTAGGCATGATTAAGCCTGAGCCTGGCTTTCTTGAAACCATCCGTAGCTTGACGGAAAAACATGGGATTATCCTTATTTTTGACGAAGTCGTCCAATTCCCGAACGCATATTACGGGACACAGGGGTTATTCGGGATAACCCCAGATCTTACGGCTCTCGGCAAAGGTATTGGCGGAGGTTTACCTATCGGGGCCTGGGGCGGACGGCGCGATATTATGGACCTGTGGAATCCGGAGAAGGGGCATGACGCTATCCTTCAGGTTAGTACGCATGCGGGCAACGCGGTTTCAATGGCGGCCGGTTTGGCAACCATGAAGCACCTTACGGCAACGGTGATCAAGCAACGCGACACCCGGTTTAAAAAACTCCAATCGGGCTTTCAAAAGGTATTTGTCGATGCAAAGGTGAAGGCACAGGTTACCGGAATAGGTTACGGTTTTGCGATCCACCTGACCGATAAACCCGTTCGGAACCCCCGTGACTCTTTCGGTGCCGCTATGGCTGCCGAAGAAATCGCCGGCCTGATATTCATGGGATTGCGTTACCATGGGGTGTCTATCTATCCGCCCCTTTTTGGCAGTCTCAGCACTGCGGCTCGGGACAAAGATATCGATTTTGCCGTTGATGCCCTGGCAAAAACCCTAAAAGAGATTCATCCGGTCATTGAAGAAAAGTCCCCTCACCTTCTGGCCTGAAATAGACAGCCCAATTTGGGTGCCTTTGAATAGGGTTGTTTGAAGAAATATATGCGGTATACTCATGGTGTGTACTACAGTTGATAGGTGTGTTGGAAGATCCAATGATGTTTGTCAATTCCAAGGTAATTCGGTAAAAAACTCAACCATAAGAAAGGAGGTGTCGCATGGCGAATTCAGAACAGGGAGAAGTCCGCAAGGTGGTCCAGCAATACATCGATGCAACCTATCAAGGAGATGCAAATGCACTGAGAAATTGTTTTCATCCCAAAGCCGTGATGACCGGTTATCTTCAGGATCAGTTTTTATTAGGAACCCCCGATCCTTTTTTTGAGGAAATTGAAAAGAATCCATCTATGGCAGAAGGAGGCGCCCCTTACAAAGGTGAAATTAGATTTATTGACGTGGTTGGCAATGTGGCCAGTGTTACGATAAAGGAAACCGGTTTTGCAGGCACCATGGCTTTCACCGACTACTTTCATTTGATCAAGGTGCAGGGTGAATGGAAAATTATCAGCAAAACATTTACCACATTATAGATGAGCTATCAGCCTTTACGATTAGCAGAATTTTCATCAGAGTTTAGATAAATGCCTGATAGCGATGAGCAATTTAGAGAAGCTGGAGCTATGCCTCAGCCTGTAGTATGTTGCGGTCTGGTTTAAAGGCTGTGGATAAGGAGGTAGATATGAAATTTTTACGAGTAAATATGACCAACCAGAGCATTCACATCGAGGACGTTCCCAAAGCGTATGAGGGACTTGGAGGCCGTGGACTGACTTCGGAAATAGTCAACCAGGAGGTACCTCCCACCTGTGATGCATTGGGACGTGAAAATAAACTTGTTTTTGCTGTGGGTTTGTTGACTGGGACAAGTTTCGTCAACACAAGTCGGATTTCCGTCGGGGCTAAAAGCCCGCTGACCGGTGGTATCAAGGAGAGCAATGGAGGTGGCACTATCGGCGCGGCCCTTGGAAAGATGGGAATTATGGCGGTGATTGTAGAGGGACAGGCGCCGCAAAATGAGCTTTACTTGCTGAAGATTAAGGCAAGTGGTGAGACAGAGCTTGTCCCGGCCAACGATTATAAAGGGATGCGGACTTATGCCTTGGTTGAGAAGCTATTTCGGGACCATGGCGAGAAGCTCGGTGTGGCCTGTATCGGACCCGCGGGTGAATACCTGCTTGCGTCGGCTTCTGTCCAGACATCCGATGTTGACGGACACCCATGCCGGGCTGCGGCCCGTGGAGGCATGGGAGCGGTCATGGGTGCCAAGGGGCTTAAGGCGGTTATTGTGGAACAAGGTGGCAAAAGCGGTGCACCGATCGCGAATCCGGACGCTTTCAAAGAGGCATCCAGGGCCTATGTCCAAACGGTGAAAGGGAATCCGATGAGCGGACAGATGTTTCCCGCTCTCGGTACCGCCGGCCTAGTGGCCCCGGTCAATTCAGTGGGAGCTTTTCCTTGCTTGAATGCCACCAAGGGAACACTTGACGGCTGGGAAAAGATCAGCGGTGAGGCCATGGCTGAGATCATCAAGAAACGGGGTGGTAATACCACCCACATGGGATGCTCGCAGTGTATTGTGCATTGCTCCAATGAATACCTGGACGAAAGCGGAAAGTTTATCACTGGTTCTCTT
>CAYZAH010000214.1:0-6778 GCA_964475805.1 uncultured Pirellulales bacterium
ATAATAATGTTAAAGTAAAAGTAGTTCAGTCGATCCATTATTCTCTCCCCCAATTCTATGATGAGTCTATTATACCTTTTCCAATGTCGAAAGTCAAGTGCTTTTTCCACTTTTACATGCTTTCCTCAGATCGCTTTTGAAGGGCCGAAAATATCATTAGTTGATTCCGGGCGGTCCACGGGTCGGTGCACGGGAGGCACCATCCGGAGAGTGACACTTCTCCTAATGAATAGGGCCTGCTGTTCCTCACTGTCCCTAACAACCCGCGCAGCATGGCTGTTTAAGAGCGGATATTATAGAGAATCCCCTGGCTTCCCCTCATCTTGCCAGTGAGGTTTTTGGTGGGTGTGGAAAAGAGCACAACGGACAATTCTCGGCCTTCGGCGGTCTTCAGAGCGAGTTCCTGGGCCGTCATACCGGCTTTATTCAGTTGGTGCAAAAGTCGATCCCGCTGTTCGGGGACCTGCCAAAACCGTTCCGGCAAGAACGGTTGGTTTATAAGTTCATCTGGATCCGTTACGTCCAGCAATCGCATGAAAGCGCTGTTTACATACGTTGTGTTCAAATCCAGGTCCACGGTAAAGTTGCAGTCTGCTGATTTACTAAGAACTTCAAAGTACTTCTTCTCTTCGTCCCGCAAAGTCCCTTTGAGGGCCTTGAGGATGTCCGTTTGAGTTATGACGCCAAGCAGAGTCTCATCCTCCATCACAACCAGGCGGCGAATCCCGACGCGCTCCATAAGTTTGGTCGCGCTCAGAAGGGAATAACTGGCAGGTATGGTCACCACCGGCTCAGACATCACTTGTTTCATTTTGATTCTGGTTGGATCTTGATTCGAAGCAACAACCCTCTTGAGAAGATCTCGTTCCGTAAATATGCCCGCGACGGTATCGCCGTCTCGAACGATCAGACAGGATATGTCACGAGACGCCATAAGCTCCGTGGCCTTTTTAACACTCGCCGTGCCGGCTATCACAACCACGTCGGTCGTCATTATTTCCGACACTTCTTTCGAGAAGGTGTGGGACGCCAGAACTCGAACCATGTCGGTTTGGGTTATAATCCCAACGGGTTTTCCGGCCTCCAGAACGACCAGCCGCCTGATGTTCTCGACTTCCATGATTCGACTTGCTTCCATGACCGATAGATCGTGGGGAACGCTCCGGACTGGAGACGACATGATCTGCTCTACCTTCATCTTTTGGAAGTTATGACCGGCCGCGACGGCTTTCTTTAGCACGTCCGTCTCCGTGACAATTCCAGAGAAACGACCGTCGTCTACAACAATAAGACAGGATATGTTGCTGGACGACATGATCTTTGCGGCCGAAGCCACTGTACTTCTGGTGCTGATAGTGAGCATCGCTTCGTTCATGACGTCCCCAGCGCTCATCCAGTGCTTGGATGTGGCGGGCGGAGCATTATAATCACTATCTTGTACCTGGCTTTCGAACAATGTGTCGGTTAACAGTACGACGTCGCTTCTCGTCATTTTCTGATACCTCCAAACGCGCATAGATACTATTCGATTTTCGTATTTTGCGGGTTTTTGCGAGCCGATCCTGGTGAAAACACTTACGTCAGTTTCCCACTTCAGTCACTTATCGGCCACTTGTGTGGGAGGCTTTAACTTGATTTTCCCCCGCTCCTCCGAAACGACGTGAGTGACCAAAAACGGCCGTTTGCGACGGTTCCCAATAAGTTCGACGCAGCTACATGAAGCGCATGTTACCACTGGTCAACACAGTCCTAATTCGTGTTTATTCGCGGTTATTTTGCTTACAAGTAGGAGGTTTCTCAAGGAAACTACGTAGTTTCCACAATAGTCTTCTTGGCCTAAAACAGCTAAGCAATGAGACAAGGCTTTGTGGACGAATTTTCCAAGCATTGCTATCCGGAGAGCAGTTATTCTCAGACAGATGTTCCCCATTTAGGAAGGAGGGGGAATAGGTTCACATCTTGGACTATGAATGATTCGAGTTAGAGGGAGAGAGTGGCTCTTTTTTCTTGACAGGCGGGCGAGCTAATATAGCATTCGTGGCAACGTCATATTCACGGAGAAGCCGGATATGACGCCGATTGTGGACGGTATTGCTTGTTAGCCTGATTCTCATGGAGGACGACCGGCGTGAACTCGGAAACTCACCCACCCTTTTGGTAGGCAAGCTCTTTGTCTTGGTCAGTAGCTCGACCTAAGCTCCCACGGATAATGACTCGATCAATCACATGACACACACAACTGCAAGGAGGTACCAAAATGAGAAAATATAGAGCTTTGATAGCGGTCGCTGTAGTTGCCCCGGTCCTTACGTTTGCACTGGGTTCCTGGACCGTTGGGAAAGCCTCAGGCGGCAACGGCGTCGAAAGTCAATCAGGGACGCTTGCGGCGTTAGCCTTCCCGAAGATGCAGCCTTCCCACGAGATGAAAATGAATTTCGCACCGATGGCCGACGGAGCAGCCAACGTCTATTCTTTTGTCGGACAGGACCTGGACACAAACGCCACCATCCTTTTCCTGACCAATACAACTAATGAGACAGCGACTGTGACACTCTATAAATATTACCTGCAAAATAACATGATCAATGTCGACAGTGTGCCGGTCGAGCTTGGCCCCGGGAATATGATACCGATATGCAGTGATGAGGTCGTTTCGAACGTGGGAATCTGGCTGTACGCGGCCCATTGGGACCTCGGCCCCAATTTCTTGTATGGGATCGTTATTCTTCCTCCGGGTGTTGCCGTGGAAGGGTACATTGCCTGGAACGGTTCGGACAATACGTATGATCCTGGCGACCGCAACGATAACAACGTGACCGTGCCATTGCAGTTCACCTACGTGGGTACGCTCGGCCAGTGAGCTTGGCGGGGATGACTATCAATAGCGGGGCTGTTGAAAAAGTGCCACCGTAACATTTGAGATTGCCGCGCGATTCTCCGAATCGCTCGCAATGACATAGGAACACATTTTTTGGTCATTGCGAGGAACGCAGCGACGAAGCAATCTCGACTTTTTCAACAGTCCCGCAGCCATCTACTAGTAACTGAGAACATTTCACAGTGAATGACTGTTTCTAATAACCTCGAACCGCATACTGTATTACTCTGTTGAAGGAGCGTTGTCTGCAATAAGGAGCATAGATGGAAACGATGTTGCGCGGTTGAGTCAGTGTTGTTGAATCGAAATGGTGCGAAAACTCGGCCTCCACGCTTCTGGGCGTCCTTTCTACCCATGTGGAATTGCGTTCATGGTGGCGCAAGCCCTCATCGGGATGACTGGCGTCGTTTTTCTCGATTTTTCCGGAATTTCGTTGCCTCCGGCCGCCCAAAGCGGTAGAATGAGAGTTAACATCTTTGGCTTAGCGACTGAGGACGGGCTTACAATGCGTTGGGTTTGCGGGTGAAGAACCGGCTTGCGCGGAACACATTGTTCGGACCGCCATAGCTCGGCCGGGTTTTTCGCCGCTGTGGATGTGCCAAAGGGCATGAGGGCTCTTGAGTGCGAGGAGGGTGAAAAAATGAGATGTCGATGCTTGATGCTCATAGGTGTCGTCCTGGTTATCATCGACGGGTCCGTCGCCCACGCCGGCTTTTCTTTTCAACTCGATGGGGCCGCCAACAACGTGGCGATCCCGAGCGGGCCGGAGTTGGGCGAGCACTGTAAGAGTCAAGTCGTCAAGGCTGGCGTCCGACCGTCCGACATTTCCGATGGTCCGCACGTTGCCTTCGTTCTCGGCAACGATGGCGACGTCCTCTGCTCATATCGCGGCGGAACCGTTTGCGGTTCGCCAGACACAGCGGGGAACCGTCCTGACACGAACGCTGTAGCGTGGATTGGTGGTTCAGTTCCGTCTTACTCTCAACACTACGGGACCGACATATTTTTCGGCCACGTTGATAATGTACGTACATGGGATGTTGCCCGGGCGAACAAGCAAATATCTTGCAGCGTGCCATCCGGCCGCGCAACAGGCTGCGGAGACGGTTTGGCGCCGTATTGGAATTTCGGCGAAGGCAACGTGGACGCGTACGATTCAAGCTCCTACGCAAGCGACGGTTATCTTGGTTCCGTCACCTGGTTTGAAGACAATGGTTCCGCGTTGGAGAATGGGCCCAGCCCGGTTCTTCCTATGCTTTCCGCGTTTCTTCTGGCCTGCGCCGGTTTGATCTTTACCAGATGGACGTCTGGAAAAGCCCGCAAGAGACTATGGACAGTCTCCTTGAGGCACTAACAATAGTCACGAATGGCGTTTTGTTAAGCAGAAGGATCGTTGGAATCAGCCTGGAAATCAGGTTAAAAGTCACCTAACCGAGCAGCATTCGAGACTGCCCCTAATACTCCCCCTTTTGATCATTCCTTTTGAGACTGAAATTTTTTGGTTTTTGACTTGACAGGATCGAAAGGACTTGACATAATATATGGTCTATGAGGCAAATGAACCGCTACAATGCTGTTAACTGGTGGTGGCCTGCAAGATAAATTCGGGCAGGCAAGCGGACATTTGCTAATTACAATTTGTTGGAACGACTCAGAACGCAGCCTGCCGAAAAGCAGGCTGCTTTTTTTATTGTATTTTGGACGATTTGGGAATAGAAAACGATGTCACGTATTAGATGTGGCGAGGGCATCCTGCCCTTGTTTCTTGCTGCTGGCAAGCCTGCCCCAAGCGGAGCCAAGGGGTTGCCAACGGTCCCGGGGACTCCGCCGCAGGGCGTCCCTTTTGGGACGTATCGAGAATACAAGGCCGGGACGGCCTCGCCACGATAGGGGCAAGTATGGAAGATTATAAGCCAATCATACTGAACGCGCAGCCGGGGCAGATCGTGCCGATCATCAAACGAATCGAGATGACAGACCCGGTGGACTTCTTTGCCAGGTTGAGCGACTACGGCCGGACCAAGAACGCTTGCCTGTTCGAGTCCCGGGAGCATTTGAAGGGCTTTACCGAGCTGAGCTTTGGCACGGCGAAGCCGGCGTTGTACCTGACAGGGACCGGGCTGGATTTTACCGTCAAGGCTTTGACCAGGACCGGACGACGGATGATAAAGTACTTAGCTGAAGAGGATTCATGGTTTGATTTTTGTGAATCCATCACGTTCGGGGACGAGGCGATTACGGGGAGGATCAAGCCGTCCGAGGGGCTGGTCGATGAGCAGACGCGGCTCAAGACCACTAATCAAATGGACGTTCTGCGCGCGGTGGCGTTCGCCTTCAGATTAGCGAGCAAGCCTTTCCGCGTGACGTGCGGCTTGCTTGGGGCCTTGAGCTACGATTTCATCGACCAGTTCGAGAAACTCCCCGCCAACGAAGAGGACCTGCTGGGCAATCCGGACTACGAGCTTTACTTCGCGGACAACATTTTCCTGATGGACCACGGCCAGGGCCAGGGATACATCATCGTGAACGTGATTATCACGAACGGCGACCGCGAAGCCGCCATCTCCGAGGCCCAGGAGTGCTTCGATTACTACGAGAATCTCGCGCGGTTCGACGTGCCTCGGGGCAAGAGATTTACCGGACCCTTGCCGCCTGCTTCTACCGATACGAATCAGGCCGAGTACGAAGCGATAGTCAAGACCGCCAAAAAGCACATTCTCGATGGCGACATTTTTCAGGTCGTGCCCAGTCGGACGAAGATGGAGCCGTGTCCGGACGAGCCGCTCGACGTCTACAAGCGGCTGAGGGTGCTGAATCCCTCGCCTTATATGTTCTATCTGAACACGCCCAATACGATTCTGATGGGCTCGAGTCCGGAGTTGAATCTGCGGGTCAGCGGGACCGAGACGCGCACCGTGGAAATCCGGCCGATTGCCGGGACGAAGCCTCGTGGCCGCGTTGGAGGTGAAATTGACGCCGATATTGATTTCAGGTACGAGGCGGAGTTGAAAATCGACCGCAAAGAGTTGGCCGAGCACATGATGTTAGTTGATCTGGCCCGGAACGATATTGCGCGGGTGGCTGAGCCGGGCAGCAGGGTGGTGACGGAATTGTTGACGGTGGAAAAGTATGAATCGGTGCAACATCTGGTGAGCAACGTGAGTGGTAAGCTCGCGCGTGATCTCGATGCTTTGAGCGCATATTTAGCGACGATGAACATGGGAACGCTGACCGGGGCGCCGAAGATCGAGGCCATGAAGATCATCCGTCAGCTCGAGAAGACCAAACGCGGCTACTACGGCGGGGCGGTGATGTATCTGACCGTGGATGGCCAGTTCGATAGTTGCATTACCATACGGAGCCTCCAGGTCCGGGACCACGTCGCATATATCCGCGCGGGCGGCGGCATCGTGCACGACAGCGTGCCGAAGACTGAGTTCGAGGAGACCGAGCATAAAGCGAATTCCTGCTTGCGTGCGATTCGCGGGCAGTAAGAAAGATAACGGATTGCAGAGGAAGAGAAAAACGATGCGCATGGAAAGTGGTCCGGCTTTGAAGAGTAGAAAAGTCATAACGTTCTTGTGGATGTGCGTGTTGGCTTGTGTTGCCCGGGGAGCGGACTATGAGTCGATCCGGCTGGCCTCCGATCCGGCTCTCTCGCCGGACGGCTCGAAGCTCGCCTTCGCGTGGCGCGGGGATATCTGGATCGTCCCGAGCGAGGGCGGCGTAGCACGTCAGGTCACGCAACATCCGGCCGGCGATAGCCAGCCGGCTTTTTCGCCCGACGGTTCACAGATCGCATTTGTGAGCGACCGTAACGCCGGGGACCAGGTGGTCGTGGTGCCCGTCGAAGGCGGCGCGCCCGACCAACTGACGTTTCACACGGCCGGGCATACGCTC
>CAYZAH010000215.1:0-6777 GCA_964475805.1 uncultured Pirellulales bacterium
CGTTGCCACAACTCGCATCACGCGAGCCGACGCACTGAATCCACGCGATGTTCTTTGCTTCGCGCCCGTCCGAGAGACGAACCACGTGTCCCTCGAAAGGTCCGGCCGCCGAGAGCATGCGCTCGAACTGGACGCTCGTCACCACGTTCGGATAGCGGCCCCAGCCGAATTCACCTTTTCGGCCGGCGTCGAACTCCTGAAAGCCGGTCGTCAGTAACACCGAGCCGACGCTCATTTCGACCGTTTTCGCAGTCATGTTATGGTCGATGGCCTTCTGCTCACAGGCCCGCACGCACTCGCCGCATTCCGAGCACAGCGCACAATTCAAGCAACGCTCGGCTTCGGCAATGGCGTCCTCTTCCGTAAAGCATAGCTCAACTTCTTTGAAATTTCCCTGCCGCTGAGCAACGGAGAGTTCTTCGACCGTTTTCCGTGCTTTCTTCTCAACCTTCTCCACTTGGGGAAGCAACTCTTCGGGAATGGACCTGATCGTATCGTCAAAACGATTGGCACGCATGTCCGCGTCACTCAGATAACGTTCGATGGATTCGGCGGCTCTTTTGCCGGCTCCCACGGCTTCGATGACCGACGCGGGTCCCGAAACGGTGTCCCCGCCTGCAAACACGCCCTTGACGGACGTCTCCAGCGTCAGCGGGTCCGCCTTGATACTTCCTCGTTCGGTCTGCACACCTAAGTGTTCGAGCAGTTCCCCGTCGTTTTGCTGGCCAATGGCTATGATGATTTGATCCGCTCCGAGCGTTTTTCGGTCGTGCTCGGCGAAGCGTGGATTGAAGCGCCCATCGTAGCCGAACACGCTCGTGCAGCGTTTGAGCTCGATGCCCGTTACGGACCCATTACCCAAGATCGTCCGGGGTCCCCAGCCGTTGACGATGTTAACTCCTTCAGCGACGGTTGCCTCGACCTCCTCGGGATACGCGGGCATCTCGTGATGCTGTTCCAGACAAACCATCTCGACGTTTTTAGCTCCGAGCCGCAACGCCGTTCTCGCTACGTCCACCGCCACGTTGCCGCCCCCGATGACGACGACTCTCTCTTTTACTTCGGGTTTGTCGTCGGAAGCTGCTTGTCGCAAGAACTCCACACCTTGTGTGACTTCGGCTTTGTCCTCACCCTCGATACCGAGCGGACGACCTTTCTGAACGCCGACGCTCACAAAAACTGCGTCGTAATCTTCCTGCAATTTCTCAATCGTGATGTCCCGTCCGGCCCGGCTATTATATTCGAAGCTCACGCCCTTGCGCCGGATCAGCTCGATTTCGTGGTCCAGCACTTTCTTGGGAAGTCGATATTCCGGGATGCCCCAGCGAAGCATACCGCCGGCGGCCGACAGGGCTTCGTATACGGTCACGGCGAAGCCCTTACCCGCTAAGTCGTCCGCCGCGGTCAGACCCGCGGGTCCGCCGCCGATCACGGCGACTTTCTTAGCGTCCTTGGCGGGCTTCTTCTCTTTCGGTAGAGCAATCTCACCCGCTTCGAGCATTTCCATTTCTTTGTCGGAGGCAAAGCGTTTGAGCAGCCGGATGGCAATCGGATCATCGACGTTGGCTCGCGTACAGGCGGTCTCGCACGGATGCGTGCATACACGTCCGCAAATTGCCGAGAGCGGATTACGCTGGCGGATTAACTCGACGGCTTGTAGGTACTCGCCCTTTTTGATGAGCTGAACGTAACCTTGAACGTTGATGTTGGCCGGGCAGGTCGTCTTGCACGGGGCATGACCGTTCTTAAGGATGCCGAAGATGTTCGGTGTCGCCTGGGCGTAGTGTTTGGCGATGGCCTTGCGCGTGCCCATGTTCCTATCGAAGTAGTCGGGCACGTCCACCGGGCAGGCTTGGGTACACTCGCTACAGCCGGAGCACTTGTCTTCGTCCACGTACCGGGGGTATCGCTTGACCGTGGCGGTAAAATTGCCCGGCTCGCCCTCCAGGGACTGCAATTCCGAAAGGGTGAGGATTTCGATATTGAGGTTGCGCGCGCATTCGACCAGCTTGGGGGAAACGATACAGGTAGCGCAATCGCCGGTTGGAAACGTTTTGTCCAGATGGGACATCATACCGCCGATCGCCGCGTCCCGTTCGACGAGATAGACCTTGAAGCCGGAATTGGCTAAATCCAGCGACGCCTGTACGCCCGCAATACCCCCGCCCTCGACAAGTACCGCGCCAATTCTTTTATTTTCGTCCTTTTTTGCAATCATAAATCGAAAATTCTTAAAGTTTTCGTGTCTTTGTTGCTGTTAACTCACTGCTTTGACGACGGTTTCAGCCGGGACCATTAGCTTGCCAAGGCCCAGTTTCTGAGGTGAAACACCCAAACATAATCCAATCAACTGTGTGATGTATACGATTGGCATATCGTACGACTTGCCCAACTGCTTGCGGATGTCAAGCTGACGCATATCCAGGTTAATCTGGCACATCGGACAGCCCACCGTGATGCACTGGGCTCCCGACGCCTTGGCCATCTCCAAGATGGAATCCGTCAGGCTGACCACGACGTCCGTTCGTGACATGGAAAGCCCGCCGCCACAGCACTCGACCTTGTGAGGCCAGTCGAGAGCTTCGCCACCCAGCGCCGTCACCAGCCGGTCCAGCAACGTGGGATTCTCCGGGTCATCGAATTTCATCACCTCATTCGGACGGACGAGCAGACATCCGTAATAACAGGCTACCTTTAATCCATTGAGCGAGTATTTCGCCGACTCGGCGATCTTTTCAATGCCGACGTCCTCCATGAGCACTTCCAGAAAGTGCCTGATTTTGACGGAGCCGTCGTAGTCTCGCCCGAGCGCCTCGCTGATGTCCCTGCGCATCTCGGCGCTATTGCGTATCTCATCGTTGGCGACCTTCATCCGGTTGTAGCACGCTGCGCAACTGACGATCATATCCAAACCGCTGTCTTTTGCCTTCGCCAGAGAAGCCGCCGGGAGCGCGACGGAGAGAAAGTGGTCCGTCTGGTGCCCCGCTGTAGCGCCGCAACAACTCCACCCTTCCGGCTCGACCAATTCGATCCCCAGGGCCTTCGAGACCTCTACGGTGGATATGTGCATGTCGCGCGCCGTCGATTCGGCCGAGCAGCCTGGGAAATAGCTGTATCTCATTGATTGACCTCTCCCTTCTTTCTCCTGGCCTTTTTGAAGATGCGCTTGGTCGTCTTTCTATCACCACCGAGCGGGGGCAACAATGCGATCTTCCGCTTTTTCAGCATTGAAGGGAATTTCTCCGTATCGGCCATGAGTTTGCCCGAACCGAGCTTATAGGCCGCGATCATCGCGATATCATACGACCGCCCGAACATTTCGACCGTCTTGAGAAACGCCTTGTTGAATAAGGACACGTTGCCTTCTTGTTTCGATTTCCCCTTCTCCACCGCCAGATGTCGTAACGCATCCATCACCGCGGCTACGTCGATTCCCATCGGGCACCGCGCCGAGCACGTCTCGCACGAGACGCACACCCAGAGGATGTCGCTTTCGAGTAGCTCGTCCCCGGCGTTTAGATGAAGCCGTCGCATGATCTCGGACGGGGGGGATTTGACCATTTTCGCTACCGGGCAACCGCTCGTGCACTTCTTACACTGGAAGCAGATGCTCAGGTCTTGCCCCGTTGCTTCTTGCACCGCGCTGATGATGCCTTCTGCTTTTCCTTTTTTGACCGTTACGGCCATTCGAGACTCCTTACGCCTTAATGTCAAGCCATTGCTTCGACGGGTTCGTTTTCATCGCTTGACTCGGTGGACGCGAGCGCCCGTAACTGAATGGGACGCACTTTCCGATAGACCTTTTCGGGCGTTTGTTTCTGGCCGTCCACGGCGAGCAGATCATCGACGCGAATGCCGAAGAGCCGTTCGTTCTCTTCGAGGTAGGGTCGTATCAAATCCCAGTCCTGTGGAGTCAATTCGGCAAACTCGCCCCCATTCAACTGCTCCCGGACAAGGCTGTTACGCGGATCGCGGATGTAGATCGCGCCACCTGAAGCCAGAGAAAACAGGTTGCTGCCGGGGTAGGGTTCCCGGCGGAAAATCATTTGTCTGTCATCGTCGAACTCGATACCGTTGAGGATAGCGAAGCCGCCTCCGTTTAACGGATCGCCGGCCATGAACGACTCGGCCAAGAAGTCCAGGCACGTTCCATTGATGACGACCCTCGGTCGGCCCACCGAGTTAATAAGGGGTCTTCCCGCTGCGTTGCCCAGCACGTAAACGCTTCCCCCTTTGGCGCCATAGAGGAAAGTCTGGCCCACGTCTCCCTGGATGACCATTTTTCCTCGTTTTATGATTTGTCCCAATTGATCCTGGGCGTTGCCATGCACCGTGATCGTCAAACCGTCGATGCCGGAACCGAGATAATCCCCGGAGCTTCCGTACACGTCGATGGTGACGTCGTCCGTTTCCGGCCCGAGCCCACAACCGATGAACCTCTGGCCGCGACAATCGAAGCAGATGAAATGCTTCCATCCTTTCATATAGGCGTCCACTAACAGAGCGGCGTCGCATTCGTTGCCTTCCGGTGGGAAAAGACGGGTGTCGATAATAAGCGTCGTTTCGTTTTGTTGTGGCGGCCTGAGCCTATCACGTGTTTCGAAATCGATCAGGCGGTGCGTGGCGTCGGTGTTTTCCTCCGCCCCAAGGCCGGGCATACTCCGGAACAGCCGGTTTAACGTATCGCGCACAATGTGAATCACATGGCTGGTCTTTTTCGTGTCCGTCGAGTATCTTCTGTCGTTGAGCAAGGTCAGCGCTTCAATCGCCGTCGCCGTTTTCTTTGAATCTTTTGCCTGGTCGGCAATACCGTTGCATACCGCGCGAAGATCCTCGAAAGACCATTGTCCGATGTTCCGGCTGACGAATTCGTAAACAGGTATAGCCTGCCCACCTTCGAGCCACTGTTCTATGTCCTTTGCGACAGAACTTAGCTCGGATGAGAGGGCCGCATTGGCTGTGAAGTCGCACGGCTCGGTTCCTCTCGGAGCGCGGGGCGGGGTACCGAACTTGTTCGTGCAACTGATCCGCACCTTGCCCGTTTCGTCCTTATCAAGATTGAAGATAAATGCTCCTCCGTCCGTATGGCTGCCTCCCCGCGCATTCCAGTAGCGGTCGGCAACCGGACAGATTCGTTTATCCTGTAGTGAGAGGCTGTGAAGGGTGGCGTCTATGGCCTGCTTTTCCGACGCGATGAGTCCCACCTGGAAGTCGCCATCCAGGAAGGCAAACACCTGGGGTCGGAGCATAGCCGTATCCGTGATGCCTAACAACTGGAACCGGTTCTGGCGAACGATGTTCCGGGCGATGATGAAGAACCACGGGCCGTCGGGCGAACCGTGGATATGAGCGGCTTGGATCGCCCTGTAGATCGGCTGCTTGTCTTCAGGAAGGCAATCGAAGTCGTGCTCGGTCGTCGGCGCCATGGCTTCGATGGTGTATTCGAGCGGATAACCGTACGTTCGGTCGAGAAGATCGAACAACAGCGCCGAAACCTCCGTGTCGGTGAGGAACTGCGGATAGATGTGGCGCTGTTTAAGATATTCGCTGACGGAGTGATAGTTGGCGAAATCACCGTTGTGTACGAGCGCCATATTGATCGCGGCGAAAGGATGCGCACCGCCCGGATGCCAGACGCGACCCTTGGTCGGGTAACGCTGATGAGCAATCCACACGTGCGCACAAAGGTCTTCGATCTTGTAGTACTTGACAATGGCCTCCGCGTAGCCGACGACTTTGAGGATCATAATGTTCCGACCGTGGGAGAGGACGAACGCTCGCTGATCGCCGAGGGAAGCGTAATAGGTCTGATTGAGCTTGAAGCTGTTCTGGCTGATGAATTCCTCTTCGGCGGCGCTACGGTCAAGCCCGTCCAGGTTATTCTCTTTGATGAAAGAATCAAGAAGGTTCGGCTTAACGCGCACAAAGTAACGCCAAACGTCCGGAGGTTTCACTTCAAGGCCCGGAACACTTTTCCAGTCATCGACGGTGTCGAGCCCGCCCGAAGCCGCGACGTCGAAATTCGGCGTGATGAATTGCTGTTCCATCTCCGTCCGTGCGCTCGGATCGAGCAAGGCGATATGCAGCATGTAGTGATCGCGTAATACCTCCTCGCTGACGCCAAGCTGCTCGGGCAGGAATCCCACAGCCGCAATGCCGCCGCCTTTGCCGTTGCCGCGATTGTGCATCTGCTTGGACGGCTCGTAGATATGCCTTCCCGGAACCGGCTCGGAGCAGCAGAAGCCGACGACGCCACAGCCGCCTTCCTCTTCGGCTTTTCTCACGCCGCCGGTATTTTGAAAACCATCGACGAGTCTTTTCTTTGATTTCAGGATTTTTTCGATCACAGTTTTGTTCACGTTTTGCGCTCCGCGTCGTCGTTATAGTCGAGGTGCATGAGCAGGTCCGTTCGACCGCGCAGCTCCCCGACGCTTCTCATGCCGAATCGGCGAAGGATCTGGACGAGATCCTTCCGCCAGGCGTTGTAGAGGTTAACGATCCGCTGCGTACCCCATTCGATATCCATCTGTGTCGCCAGGACCGAATCCGTCGTGGCGATACCGCGGGGGCAGCCGCGTCCGCTTTCACAACGGGTACATCGGACGCACCCCAGCGCGATCAACTCGCCGGTCCCGACGACCACGCCATCCGCCCCGAGGGCAATCGCCTTGGCAATATCGTGGGCGGTGCGTATCCCTCCGCTGGCGATCAGCGTCACGGTATCTCGCACGCCTTCCGCTTCGAGAAAAGCGTGCACTCTGCCGATGGCATATTCGA
>CAYZAH010000216.1:0-6771 GCA_964475805.1 uncultured Pirellulales bacterium
GCCTCGTTTGTGAAGACTGTCGAGTGAGATCGAAGTCCTCATATTCGACTGCCACTAAGAGTACTACGGCGCTTCTACAAGGAAATGCACATCTTGGACATCGTCGCCGATGCGTACCTCTTTTGATCTTTCCGTTAGTTTCGAGCCTGTGATCGAGACATTCTCGAAGATCACGTCACGAACGTCATGCTCGGCGTCCGCGCCCTGGACCTGCACCAGGTACTCTCCAGGTTTGCCTTCCAGCGTTATATCGCGGAACCGCACGCCCCGGATAAAGCCGGGCACTTTCTTGCGCATATACTGGTTCACGACGGGGCGCAGGCGGATGAATTCTCTCTGTCCCTCGCCGTGGATCCGGATATTCTCGGCTGTAACGTTCTCCAATCGCATGTCTTCACCGGGTTCGAGAAGGAACGCCGTCATGCTGAAGTGGATAATGTCGAGATTGCGAAGGGTCACATCCCGCATGAAGGCGGCACGGCTCTCATGTCCGAGCAGGAAGATCCGAGCGCGATCGCACCAGAGAATCGAATTCTCCACGGTAATTCGCTCGACGTTGCTGTTCGGGGCGCTGAAGTCGAGCCCTTTCAGGGCGACGCAATCATCATCGCTGCGGATGAAGCAATCGGTGATCAGGACGTCCTGGGAGTTGCAGGGGTTGATGCCGTCGTCATTTTGGACACGGGAATTGCAGAGCTTCACGTTCCGAATCGTCACTCGCTGACTGTTTCTCGGCACGATGGTCCAATGGGCTGAGCCCCGCAGTGTAATGCCACTTATTTCGACGTCAGAGCTGTTGCGGATGGCAATCAAATTGCCCACGGGGCCTCTGCGCCACTCCCAGTCGGAGCCGTCCAGAATGCCGCGGCCGCGAATCTGGATGTGGGCGCCTTGTACCAGAACCTCAGCCTTTACAGCGGAGCCGCCGGCCAGGTAGAGGGTCTGGTTGCTTCCCAGGACGATCTTCTCCGGCTTGTGCACACCGGGGCCGAAGTAGATCACGCCCTCATCGCCAGCCTTCGGCGGGTTAACCTCCAGGGGATTCGCAAATAGCAGGAGTGGGCCTTTCTTGCCGTCCGGCTCCACGCTCAGCTTGCGGGGCCGGTCCAGTGTCAGGGTCAGCGTATGGTCATCCTCCAGCGTCGGCTGGATCCCGGACGACCGGGGCCGGACAACCACGCTCCGAAGCGACCGCTTGGACACGATGCGGACAACAACAGGTCCGGACATATCAAAGTTGGCAAAGGAATACGGGCCGCCGTGGTCCCACTGCTTCCCTGCGAATGGCGGGTCGAGAACACGGGCGGCGTACGTGTCGACGTGCTGACCTGCCGCGTGGACTTCATAGTCTTCCGACAACGCTTCGCCGGCCGGAGCTGGATAAGTGACGACCTTTGCTACACTCGCCGTTTCAGCCCAAACCTGGCCCTCCAGCGCGGTAAATGCCGCTACTAGAACGATAATTGTCAGTAGTGCGCCAGCGTAGACAGTTCCTGTTTCAAACGATTCATGGTAGGTGGCCTTGTTGGTCATTTTCATTGCCTTCTTACTCCGGAACATGATTCTGTCTATTCACGACGTTCATATGATAGACTGCTGACGAGATCATAGCTTAGCACGAAGCCCTGTAATTACAAGCGTTTATGGTACGGGCACAATTCTCACGGCGGCGCGACGAACCTGTCAGGAAATGTTGAATTGTCTCAGCCTCTCCTTCAGCAGCGTCACCCGTCGCCTGGAGTCCATACGCCTGACTGCTATCGTAATGGCTCTTTGGGTACCGACCAGCACAACAAGCTTTCGACCTCGCGTGATCGCTGTATACAGGAGATTGCGCTGGAGCAGAGCATAATGCTGTGTATGGATCGGGATGACTACGGCTGGATACTCGGTCCCCTGGCTTTTGTGCACGGTGACAGCGTAAGAAAGGACCAGTTCGTCCAGTTCGTTGAAATCATACGTGATTCTGCGGCCATCAAAATGGACCACAACTTCCTGGTCACCGGCATCGAGGCTTTCGATCCGACCGATGTCGCCGTTGAAGGCAGCCTCATATGTCAGTCTGAGTTTTGAAACAGCGTTTTTTTCAGGTCGATACCCTATATCCGCGCTCTTGGAATCTTTGAGCCTTCGCGCTGCATATGTTGCGGAGCGCAGGCCGACAGATTACAATGGCGCCTCATGGCATAGTAGCGTGGATCACGGATCGCATCGCCCCGACGGTGTTCGCGGCAGCGTGTCTTGAGCGAGGCTTCAGTGCTCTCGGCGTTGCTCCAGAAAAGGACAATTGTACACTACTCTTGTGGCGGCAGGACCAACACAAGGGACCAATGAGAGGTGACCATTATGAAACGCATTGCCTTATGTTTGGTCTTAGTTTCACTTGTTTCTGTTGTTGCAGCAAATAATCAGGGATATTACAGGTTCCCTTCCGTTCACGAAAACTCCATCGTATTCACTGCCGAAGGAGACCTGTGGGTGACCTCACTTGAAGGCGGCGTGGCAAAGCGTTTGACGACTCACCATGGGATAGAATCTCATCCAGCCATATCACCAGACGGCTCTCAGTTGGCTTTTTCAGCACAATATGAAGGACCTACTGACGTCTATACCATGCCCTTTGAAGGCGGGTTACCCACTCGACGCACGTACGGAGAAGAGGCTGCCGTAGTGGGATGGACTGCTGATGGTAAAATTCTCTATAGTACCGCGAGATACTCAACTTTGCCCAATACGCAACTTGTTTCGTTGGACACAGAGACAAATCAGAAAATAATAATACCCCTGAGCCAGGCAAGTGACGGCACTTTTGACTCAACCGGAAATACCCTGTTCTTCACGAGACTGCCCTTTCAAGGAAGTCACACAAAACGTTATAAGGGCGGCACGGCACAGAGCGTATGGAAGTTCACGGCCGGGAAAAAGGAAGCGATCCCTCTGACAAGTGATTATCCCGGGACGAGCAAGAATCCCCTTTGGTGGGAAGGGAGAATCTATTTTGTCAGTGATCGGGACGGTACCATGAACCTATGGTCTATGAAGGAAGATGGTTCAGATCTTCGGCAACACACTTTCCATAAGGGCTTGGATATCTCGTGCCCCTCTTTACACAACGGCCAGATTGTCTATCAATTAGTAGCGGATCTGTACGTCTACAACATCTCAAACAGCACCGACCGCAAACTCTCAATTACTCTGGCCTCAGATTTTGACCAAATGCGGGAACGATGGGTCAAGAAGCCGACGGATTACCTCACGTCCGTTCACGTTTCTCCAAAGGGAGATAAAATCGTGATGACCACACGTGGTCAAGTCTTCGTGGCTCCTGCAGAAGAAGGACGATTGGTGGAAGTGACAAGAAAGTCGGGTGTCCGCTTGCGGGACGCACAGTTCATGGCGGATGGAAAATCCATTCTTCTGCTCTCTGACGAGAGTGGAGAGCTCGAATTCTGGGAGGTTCCAGCGAACGGCGTAGGCCAAGGCAAGGCACTGACGGATAACGGCACCGTTCTGCGTTTTGGGGGCATTCCTTCGCCGGATGGCAAGTGGTTTGCCTTTACTGATAAAGACCTCCAACTGTGGGTGTATAGCTTTGAAAAGAAAAAAACTGACCGTATCGCGGTCTCCGAGAACTCCAATTTTTACGACTTAACCTGGTCTCCGGACAGCAAGTGGCTCGCCTATGTCGTCACAGCAGACAATATGTATGCTCAAATAAAGTTATACGATGTACAAAAGGGTGAGACTACCGCTTTGACACGTGACAGAGTGGAAAGCTTTGCTCCCGCATGGAGTCCTGACGGGAAGTGGCTTTACTTTTTATCCAATCGCAACTTCCGGAGTCTGGTCTATAGCCCCTGGGGATCTTACCAGCCAGAACCGTTTTTCGATAAGACGACGAAGTTGTACATGGTCGCTCTAGCCGGAAAAGAACGGTCACCCTTTACCCCGGATGACGAGGTGTTTCTAGCTGAAAAGGAAAAGAAGGACGACAAAACAGACAAGGACAAACCCAAAGAAGAAAACGCGGACAAAGAAGCAAAGAAATCGGAGGAAGACAAACCCGTTGAGGTTGCCATCAAACTGAAAGGAATTCAAAATAGAATCATGGAGGTTCCCGTCCCACCCGGTGATTACTCGAGTCTTTCCGTAAATGACAAGTACTTATTCTGGGTGGATACCAAACCGTCACTCGAGTGGAAGCAGTCCCTCAAGGCCCTCAAAATCGTCAACAAGGATATAGAGGTCAAGACACTCATCGAGGATATTGGCAGGTACGAGCTGTCCCTTGACGGTAAGAAATTAATGATTCGAAAGAACAACGATACATATGTCATTGATGCGTCGGATTCAGCCCCTTCAACACTAGCCAAGCATCAAGTCAACTTGAAAAACTGGACGTTTTCATTGAGCCCGCACGATGAGTGGCATCAGATGTTCGTAGATGCCTGGCGTCTGGAACGCGATTATTTCTATGACCCAAATCTGCATGGAGTGGATTACGACGGATTGCGAGACAAATATCTACCCTACGTAGAGCGTGTCACTGATCGTGATGAATTAAATGATCTGATAGCCCATCTTGTCAGCGAACTTTCCGCCTTGCATATATTTGTAGGAGGTGGAGATCAACGAAGAGGTCAGGATAATATAAATCAGGGATCCTTAGGGGCCATCCTTCTTAGGGATGAGCAAAAGGGAGGCTATCGTATTGAGCACATTTATAAATCAGATCCTGACCATATCAACAGGCTTTCCCCTCTGGCAAAACCCGAACTGCACATTCGTGAAAACGATATTATCACGGCGATTAACGGTACACCGGTCCTGAGCGTCGTGAATCCTGCCGTTCTATTGGAAAACCAAGTCGGCAAGCAGGTCCTATTGACGCTAGCTTCCAACAGGAAGGGTGACTCTTACAATGCGATCGTAAAGCCCATATCGCTTTACGCGGAATACAACTTGCGCTACAGTGAATGGGAGTACGAAAACAGATTGTACGTAGAGAGAAAGACAAAAGGTGAAATCGGATATGTTCATTTACGTGCAATGGGCGGTGGGAACTACACGGAATGGGTAGAGAATTTCTACCCGGTGTTCAACCGCAAAGGCCTCATTATTGACGTCAGGCACAACAGAGGGGGAAACATCGACAGCTGGATACTTGAAAAACTGCTCCGGCGTGCCTGGTTTTACTGGAAACCGCGTGTGGGCAAACCGTTCTGGAATATGCAATATGCGTTTCGAGGGCACATGGTGGTACTGTGCGACGAACTGACCGCCTCAGATGGCGAGGCCTTTACGGAAGGTTTCCGCAGGCTCGGTTTGGGACAAGTCATTGGCACCCGTACATGGGGTGGCGAAATATGGTTGAGTTACAACAATCGGCTGGTCGACAGGGGGATTGCCTCCGCAGCTCAACTTGGTGTCTACGGACCCGAGGGTGAATGGTTGATTGAAGGACATGGCGTTGAGCCGGATATAGTCGTAGACAACCTGCCGCATGAGACGTTCAATGGTAAAGATGCACAGTTGAAACGCGCCATCAGGTACCTCAAGAAGAAGATTCAGAAAGAACCCGTGGAGGTTCCCAAACCCCCTTCTTATCCGGATAAATCTCTGAAGGAATGAGCTTCTCTCATAGAGTACAATTGTTGTCGCCACATAAACTCTTCATTAGCGCAAACGTAAGGTTGTGATGGATGAAAGAAATTGCCTGTTGGGACCCGGACAATCAACCTAAGGTGGAGACGTTCGCGCTTGCAGCGTGGGGAAACCCAAAGCTGCCAAGGAACTTCCTCGTTCGTGCATCCAAGACACAAGACTATAATAAACGTGACAGCTGACCAATGTCCGCTCGGCGCCGCCGCGAGCCGATGTGTTTTTCACTGAAAGCGCGGGACGTTTTGGAAGGAACGCTATGTTGCCAAAGCTACTAAGGCCTGTCTCACTGGTAATGCTCATCGCCTTAACTGCTACGGTCCATCCGGCGCAGGAGCTTGTCACGCTGACCATGACCGAGAGAACTGGAATCCGCCGTGAAGCAGAGTGGATTACGATCGGTGTGCCGCTTCCCAAAGGCCGGATACGATCAACAGATGAACTCTGTGTTCTGCAAAACGGTCAAGCGATTGCCGCCGAAATCCTACCAGTGAACAAGTGGTGGAATGACGGGAGTCTTCGTTGGATTCATCTGATTTTTCAGAATCATTGTCCGGCCAATGGCAAAATGTCTGTTGTCCTCGCCCAAGGGAATGAAGCTCCTGCTCTGAAACAGAAGGTGGAGGTCACCGAAAGCAACGACCGTTTCCTCGTGGACACGGGCTCGATCACTTTCGAAGTACGCAAGAAAGGTTTTAATGTCATCGATGTCGCTACGATCGGAGACGAGCAGATCATTGAAACACACCAACGTGGTTTGTGCGTAACGGTTGAAAGCGAGAAGTACTGCTCTTCGATGGATCCCAATGGAACAGTGATCCTGGAAGAAACAGGACCCTTACATGCCGTGCTTCGAGCAACAGGCTCATTACGAAATGCAAAGCATGAGAAGAAATTCGATTACGACTGCCGTCTCTACGCCTATGCTGGAAGTGCTGAGGTGAGAATGGTTGTGACGCTCATCAATCGGCAAGGCGAAGATGCAGATTTTATCCCACTTAGCTCGTTCTTTCTTGAGTTGCCAACAACAATTACCAGAGGCGACTGTCTGTTTGGAGCGGAGGATGGAGGGGTGAAGACCAGCAATCTTTCTGATGAATCGGAAGCTTA
>CAYZAH010000217.1:0-6770 GCA_964475805.1 uncultured Pirellulales bacterium
GTATAAACCTCAACCAATACAAGGCGATGGACCGGCGATCCCGGGGGCAATAAATTATTGATCTGGCGGCTGACGTTGTCGCCTCCTCGCACCGACACCGCCACGTCTTTCGGTTCAATCAACCACGGCTCGTGGTCCAGGTTGGTTGGTACCCACGCCACGGCATACTCACCGCCTTGCTCGGCGGTAATGGTGAACGCGGTTTGCCGGGGCAAATATAGAGCGTGGGCTGCACCGGCAAATACATCTTTACGCGCACCGATCTCAGACCACTGGCCCCGATTCGAGCGAACGGTATAGCGCCCGCTGAGATTGACGATAGCCAGCTCATTTTCTCCGGTCTCGAAGGACCAGCTCTTGCCTTCCGCGAGCCGCCTGGCCTGAAAAGAAATGAATTCCCAACCCGCCTGTTCCGGCGTGATAGACAGAATCAGGTCAGAATCCCCTGGAATGGTTTGGGGTTTCACTAAGATGTTTTCAGAGGTATAGTCCACTTGCAGGTTCCTAAAACGCCCGGTACCCATTTTCGATTCTACTCCCGGGTTCCATTAAGGGCCTATCATACGTTCATCACGTTTGGGACGCAACAGATATAGCTGAGTTTCGAGTGGTGAATGAACCTGCCGGATGGAAGCCTATGGGTATGGTGCTCTAAAAGCGCCGAAAGAAGTTGTTTTTGACGTATTTTCTCGATTTCTTTGGCGTTTTTTGTAAGAAAGCTCGCTGATTACGTCGAAATATTGTTGATACGCGGACGAAATTAAGCTATTATAAGACTTAAAGCTGGTAGGACGGTTTCGCTAAAGGTAAGTGGGAAATCTCGGTCTTGGATTCCGTGAGTTTCTATATCGGATCCGGCAAAGTGGTTGTTATCAACGTCACGTTCTTTTTTATGAAGGAGGAAGTAAGATGAGTAAACTCCAAAATCTCACCATGCTCGTTCTTTTGCTCTTCGCTGCCAACGCCTGGGGAGTAGGTTTTCTGGATGACTTCGATAGGCCCGACGGCGACGTCGGGAATGGCTGGGCGACCCAGACTGATGGAACCATTGAGGTCAAAATTGTGGACAATGAGGTTCTCATCGCCGGCGAGCAGGCCACCGACTGGGTGCGATGTGGTATCTCTCGGGACATCGTGGATGAGACGAAGGTCTCCTGCGATTTCAAGGGCGACGACAACTTCAACTTCCACATCCGTATCAACGATGCAGACACCAGTGCCTTTCTTGAGATCTATACCTGGGGCGGCCCTCTTATCCATGCTAATTCCCTGGATGGCAGTTGGCCGGGCTGGACCGACATCACCGGTTACAATGTAGTAGCCGGGGAGTACAACAACGTGATGTTGGAACAGAGGGGCACAGATTTTAATGTCATCCTTAACGGCGAGACGATTGCTACTCTCGCGAACGAGGGCCTCACGCGCATCGGGAGCGTGCTTATTGCCAGCGATGCGGCCGCCGGCACGACTGGAAGTCTTCACATCGACAACGTTCAGATAGGGACCGTCTCTCCTGAAAAAGCCAAGGACCCGATCCCTGAAGATGGTGCGATCCACGAAGACACATGGGTTTCTCTCTCCTGGACACCGGGAAAATATGCTGTTTCGCACGATGTCTATCTGGGCGAGGACTTCGATGTGGTCGACCAGGCGACGCGCGACTCAGATGAATTTCGCGGTAATCAACCGGACGACTTCTATATCGCCGGTTTCCCGGGCTATGCGTATCCGGAGGGCCTTGTGCCGGGTACGACGTATTATTGGCGAATTGACGAAGTCAATGACGCCGATCCGGATAGTCCGTGGAAAGGCGATATTTGGAGCTTCTCCGTTCCGCCCAAGACGGCCTATAGTCCGATTCCTGCTGATGGGGATGCTGTCGCAAGCCTAAGCGCTACCCTGAGGTGGACCCCGGGTTTTGGCGCGAAACTGCACACCGTATATTTCGGCTACGATTACGACCAGGTGAACAATGCCACCGCCGGAGTCCCCCGTGGAACGGCAACTTACACTCCCAGCTCGCTCGAACAAGAGAAGGTATATTACTGGCGGGTCGATGAATCTGACGGCCTCGATACGTACCAGGGCAGTGTTTGGGCCTTTACGACGCCTGGTGCCGTCAGAAGTCCGCAGCCGGCAAACGGCGCTTCCGACGTGGGAATGGCGCCGGTGTTAACCTGGACCGCTGCGGATAACGCGGCTTCCCATCAGGTATACCTCGGCGCGGACAAGGACACAGTGCGTACCGCCGATACAAGCTCGCCTGAATACAAAGGCGCCAAGGCTCTCGGGGCTGAGAGTTATGAGCCTGGATTGCTCAATCTGGGCACGACGTACTATTGGCGCGTAGACGAGGTATACAATGGAACTCCGGTCAGAGGTCCCGTCTGGAGCTTCACGATCGGTAATTACCTTCTGGTCGATGATTTCGAGAGCTATACCGACGACGACGCGGCTGGCCAGGCTATCTGGCAAACCTGGATTGACGGCTTCGGCATCGCCGATAACGGTGCACAAGTCGGCTACCTAATGCCTCCGTATGCCGAGGAAACGATTGTCCACGGTGGCCTCCAATCCATGCCGCTGCTCTACAACAACGAAGCGGGCGTGGCGAATTCGGAGGCAACAAAGACGTTGACGTCGCCGCGGGACTGGACCGTGGCGGGTGTGGGTCAATTGTCGCTTTGGTTCCGTGGTGAATCAAGCAATGCTCCCCAGGGATTGTACGTGGCGCTTTCCAACGCTACCGGCTCGCCGGCGATCGTAGCCCAGGGAGACCCGGATGCCGCGACAAGCACGACCTGGATGCAGTGGCGGATTTCGCTGCAATCGTTCGCCGATCAGGGCATCAATCTGACCAATGTAGATAAAATCACGATTGGTTTGGGTAGCAAAGGTGGCGCGACAGGCGACGGTTCCGGCACGGTGTACATTGACGACATCCGGCTGTATCGGTAGGAGCCGCAACGGTAAGAACAGAAATCGCAGTCGCGACAAGAGTTGACTAATCAAAGGGGTCCGGATCAATCTATGATTCGGACCCCTAATTGTTATGAAAAGTGCCTGCCCTGGGCAACCACGTGGGGTTGCCCCTACCCTACGTTCGCTTATCGCATTCTCCGAAGAGCCCTTCCGGCGCTCTGCTTGGTGCCGTCGTTCTTCGATTTCTCAGCTACCATTTCGAGCACTTGGCGGCGTTGTTCCTTGGAAATCCCGGGGCCACCCCGGCCAGCGACGCTAACCATCGCAGAATAGGCCTCCTCGGCGACCGCCGGGTCTTCAGCGAGCGTTTTCAGCAACTCCAGGCTACTGAGGCAAGGCGCCTGTCCCAAGACCGCAATGGCTTGTCGCCGTTCCCCGGGCTGCTGGATGTTGGGCCACACGTCCTTGATCTTCGCGACTTTTTGTTCGTTGCTCAGCTTGCTATTGCCGCGTATGTAGTGGAGGTAGCCGCGCAGACCCAGCACGCGATGGGTGAGTGTCTCCGCCGACGTAGCCAGCATTAGCAGAGCTTGCCCCGCCTCACTGTCCTCGGGCCAGTTGTTCGGCCAGGTCGACAGAATGCGCACGGCTTCGTCCTGGATTGCAGGCCGATCGCTCTCGATGGCGGCTTTGACCGTCGCCAGAGCGTCGGGGCCGCCGATGACGGCCAGGGCGTGCAGCCCGATCATCTGAAGCTGGTCGTTCGAGCTTTGCGTCAAGGGGCGCACGTATGGGATGCACTTCACGCCGGACCGGCCGCAGACCGACAGCAAGGCCTTCTCTACACCCGTGCGCTGCTTCGAGTCGCCGACTTCCTGAAGCAGCTTGACAAGATCGGTGGCTTGCCCGTCCTGGCCGATAATGCCGATTGTCTCCACGGCGGCACTACGAACTCCGGCATCGCTCGCATGAAGGCACGACACCACGGCGGGCGCGGCCTCGCCGATTTGCCTCTGGCCGGCCAGTTCGATGAGAACCCGCAGTAGCTTGCCGTTCGCTTGGGGCAGGCGGGCCGCCAGGTCGGCGTCCACGTCCTTCCCGGGCAGCTCGATCAGCGTTTCCGTGGCGGCGTGTTCGATTTCGGCGTCGTTCTCGGTGGCCGCTTCCAGCAAGACCGGCACGCACGAGACGTCGCCCAGGCGGGGCAGGATGTCGATAGCCGTGATGCGCAGGTCTTTCGCCCCACTCTGAGCCGTTTTGAGAACAATCGGAAGTACGGCCGAGTCGCTACGGTCGGCCAGGGCCAAGAGCAGCAAGGGTCGGCGGTCCGGGCTCAGGCGGCCCATTTCAGTTGATAATGCCTCGGTGACATTGCGGCCGGGAAGCTCCCGAGCCGTCCGCAATCCGACGGCGAGCCTGTTCTTGTCCGCCGATCCCAATTGCTCGATTAACATAGGAACGCCGGCGGACCCTCGGGCCAAAATGGCACCGCGGATCGCTTCGAGATGCCTCTGGCCGGGCACGTCCGCCTGGCGGACCTGGTCGTACAGCTTGACGGCCTCGGCGTTTTGCTTGTGCGCGAGGAACCACTCCGCACACAAGATGCATCCTTGAGCCACCGACGAACGAACACCGGCCGGTGCACCAGCCAAGGATTGTGACAGCTTGCCGGCCGCCTGCTCACCTCCGATGTGTCCCATCGCGACAGCCGCAGCCGAGGCGACGCCGGCGTCGGCATCGTTCAGCTTCTGTGCGAGGGCATCGACGGCGAGGGCGTCGCGGCGCACACTAATCGAATTGATGACGCCAATGAGCAGCCGGCCATCTACCTTACCCATTGCGTTTCGCAAAGCGGTGTTGGCGGCAGGGCCGGGAATCGCCTCGAGCGCGATCCGCGCCCACGATGACAGCTCGCTATCTTCCAGCAACGGCGCGAGGGCGGGAACAGCTTGCTCGCTACCGCAGATAGCGAGTTTCTTGCACGTGATGGCTTTCTCACTCTTCGGCGCAGTCGATTGGAGCACGGCGATCAAATCGCTCTCCTTCACGTTCGCCATCGGCTGAGCTTGAGCGGCGTTCAGGGCGAACACCGCGGCCAGGATGAGAATAACGCACCGGGAAAAGGATCGTTTCTTGAGTATCATGATTATCCTCGTCAAATAGATGGTTTCTTTCGAGAAAACGGCCATTATATCCGCCAGGGTTCGCGGAGGGCCTCGGAACGCATCCGGTTGGCTTCTTCGTCCCCTATGAACTCGCACTTCTTCGGGTCGAACCTGACCTTGCGGTTGAGGAACAGGGCAATGTTCGCCGCGTGGCACGTGATGTGCGACCAGCATGCCGTCTCGGCGTTGGCCCGGGTCAAGGCTCGCGTCTTGACGCAATCGAGGAAGTTGCGAATGTGGAAGTCGGCCGGGTAGCCCGGAATCTTGGTCCCGCGCCGAAGGAGCAGCGATTGAGAGCTTGCCGCAATCTCCGCGTCGTCACCCGTCTCGACCCAGCCGGTTTTACCCTCGAAACGTACCGGACACGAACCCATCGGCAGCCAGCCGTCATTGCGCATGACGAGCCTGACGCCGTTGGCGTAGCGGGCGTGCAACTGACCGTTTACCGGCTCGTATTCCACGGGCGCCGTGTTGTCGGCACTATTGGCCCATTGGCACAGGTCGACGCAATGGGAGCCCCATTCGAGGCATCCGCCTCCGGTCAGACCACCGCCTTTCTCGAAGTTGAAGCCGTCCATGAGCTTGCGGTTGTAGGGCCTCCAGGCGGCGGGACCGAGGTACATGTCCCAATCCACGTCCTCCCGGGGCGGCTGTGGCTCAGCCGGGAGCCAGCCGCTCATTTTGGTTCCCAGTCCGCCGGGGTGAGCGTACACCGTCTCAAGCGGGCCGAGCTTGCCGGTCTGGGCCAGTTCAATCGCGTAGGCGAAATTGGGTAAGCTGCGGCGCTGCGTGCCGGCCTGGAACACCCGGGCCGTGCGGTGAAAGACCTTCGCCAATTGCAGGCTCTGGGCGATGTTTTTCGTACAGGGCTTTTCGCAATAGACGTCTTTGCCCGCCTTGGCGGCCATCGTCGCGGCCGTCGCGTGCCAGTTGGGACCGGTCGCGATCAGCACCGCATCGATATCCTTGCGAGCGAGCAGCTCCCGCATGTCGATGTAAGTCACGCAGTCCTTATTGCCGTTCTGGGCGTCGACCTGGTCCTTGGCGCGCTGGCGGTTGTCGCCTCGCACGTCGCAGACGGCTATGCAGTGCAAGTCCGGCTCCCGAAGGAAACAGCTCAGATCGTATCGGCCGCGATTGCCAATCCCAATGGCGCCCAGCACGATTCGTTCGCTTGGGGCCACGCTGCCGCTTTTGCCTAGCGCCGTGCCAGGGATGACGTATGGCGCCGCCAAACAAACACCGGCCTGCACAGTCCTTTTGAGAAACCGCCGCCGGTCCATACCAATTCTCTCATTACGCATACTTGACCTCCCGTTGAGCAAGAATTTGCGAGGCATGGTCACCTCATTAATGTTACTGGCCATATCGCGGGAGATTATAGCTGACAATCCCGTTTTGTGCAACGTGATTCTCTGGTCGCAGATGATGCGCGTCTGGACGCGGGACTGGCTCGTTTTGACAGCGTCGTTCCGTCAAAAGGTGCCTGTCCCTCTGCTGCACGAGAATGGGACAGTCAGCTTTCCAAACGGCAGAAAGCAGACAGTCCCAAGGCTCGTTTTGACGGCGTCGTTCTGTCAAAAGGTGCCTGTCCCTTTGCTGCACGGGAACGGGTAGGGGCGACCCCCAGGGCAGGCACATGGGCTGCCCCTACTGTTGTCTATTGATTGTTGACTGATGACG
>CAYZAH010000218.1:0-5570 GCA_964475805.1 uncultured Pirellulales bacterium
CGTACGCCTCATGGACCAATGCTGTTGCCTGGAGTGTCTGGCCAGGCTGTTCTTGTGAGAGTCTCTGAGCAGCCAGAAGACGCAGTTCTTCATAAACCAAAGGAAGCAGCTCATCGGCGGCTTGGGTGTTCCCTTGTTCAATCGCGTTCAGAATGCGTGTGACGTCGGTCATGATTCTTCTCGGATTGGGAGTCTCCAACAAAGTCTGACTATTATACAAAACATAGACCGACGACTCAAATATTTTGCGTCCGTCTGTCCAGTCCTAAGGAGTCTGAAACAAGCCTGACAAAGCCAGAGAATGGAGAGCAAAACTGCAGCGAAAAGACAATGTAGACAGAACATCACGTGCAGTTAGATGCTTGTGTGTTTTTCTGTGAAATGGTTCAAGAGGGTCCTGTACAGATTGCCCTGAAAAGCATCCTCGATCTGTTCCACACTCTTTAGCTTGAAGATGCAAGCGATGGCAATAGGATCTGTCCTGTAACCCGTATGCCCCTCGTAGAAACCATAGCGCATGACGTAATAGGGGGCCATTTCACTAAAATGCAAATGAGTCATTCTCTCTTCCAGCTCGATTATTTGTGTCTCGGAGAGATGAGGATATTTGCTACGGAGAAATGATCTTTCTGTTCCGGTGAGGATCCGGCGGACATCTATGTCAAACCTGCCCTGGATCTCATCCTGAAATATAGATATCTGCCACCCTTTCATGCTTTCGGCCCGAAGCGTGATTTTATTGCCGTTGTAAAAGAAACAGTGGACGCTGGAGAACCTTCCCAGCTTTCCGCATTCAATCTCCTGAAGGATCATATTCCAGACATGATAGAGAGGTCTGGCCATCTGTGGATGAGTCAAACCCAGTTTTCTGACCAAGTCGTTATCCCCCTTTAGGACGGAGATGATGGTCTCATCGTCGGCCATGAAACCCGCCCCTGAAAGGCGTCCGGGCCGTCCAATATATGTAATAAGATCAACGGGCATACCTGTTATCATTCTTTTCCCACCCAGTTCCGCTTCCGCGTGGAGCCCGGTTCTGGCCAAAGCGGGGAAATCACCACCATTCACGTCAAGCTGCTGATCCTTGCCATATACAGTGGGAACTCTGCGGCTGTAGTGCAAAGGCTTTCCATTTTCGACGGTGACGGGAATGCAAACGTATTTCCCGCTCTTCAGAACGGCCGTCAGAATCTCCTTTCCTTGTTCCGTCACGCAGGGAGACGGGATCGTAGGTTGCATATCAAGTACGTTGGGATAGAGAGGCTGTGGCACTTTCCTGTGTGCGGCATGAGAGGAGGCGGTTTCCGGCAGGGGGGCTGATTGTGCGCTGCCCTGCTCGGCAGATACCCGCTGCGAGGAAGACGATTCGACGAAGCAACAAGCGACAACCATCATCGTAAAGGACAAAACTATGACATTCCGACAGCCCATTTCATGTCTCCTAACAGAGTGAATTATCGATTGTGGACAAGGTAGATTCCCCTTGTCGATCAGGCTCGAGCGAACTTCGTGAGCAGCCGCTTCTTTCGTTTCGGCTTCAAATGTGAATTATGACGACCGGCCCAGCTTATCGGTTGACAAAAAATCAAGGAGTGCGGGCCTTTCATATCAGTTCAGACTAAACGATTTCCATAAGTCCTCGCTTGTCAAAACCTCCTTTGCCTGGCCCGCGGCTATTTGATTGAAAAATCGCGCACAGACGACGTTGCAATCGAAATGAATCTTTGGTATAATTGTTCTTAGGCTCGTAAGGCGAAAAATATAGGCGAGGAGTGCTGGCATGAGCAGATCGAGAGGCTTCACGTTGATCGAGCTTCTGGTGGTTATCGCTATTATCGCCCTGTTGCTGGCCATACTGATGCCGTCGTTGCAGCGGGTCCGCAAACAGGCTCGGACCGTCGCCTGTCAGTCGAACCTGCGTCAGTGGGCGCTCTATTTTTCGCTGTATACGGATGACAACAACGGCCATTTCCATCGAGGCTGGAACGATGGCACGTATACCCAGGATAGCTGGATGGTCGTATTGCGACCCTACTATCTGGACAACCCGAGTCTTTGCTGCTGTCCGACCGCAACCAAGCCTCGCGACGAAGGAGGCGATGCGACGTTTGGAGCGTGGACGAATTTCTACGACGAGCATGGCAGCTATGGAATCAATATTTGCGTGACCGATCCTCTGCCCGGCCGGGAGGGAGGAAGACCGGCGGAGTGGTATTGGAGAAGACGTGATGTCAATGGAGCCGCCAATATCCCGTTGTTCCTGGATGATTACTGGTGGGACACGCGCCCGCATCATACGGATCAACCGCCCGCCTTCCAGGGGCAGGTGGACGGCTGGAGCACCAATGCGATGAAGATGCTTTGCCTGAACCGACACAATGGATTTACCAACGCGGTTTTCGCAGACTTCTCCAGCAGAATATTGGGGCTAAAGGGATTGTGGACACTAAGGTGGAATCGTGAATTCGATACGGCGGGTCCCTGGACCCGGGCCGGCGGCGCCGAGGCCGATGACTGGCCCGAATGGATGAGCAACTTCAAAGACTACTGAGAAAATCGGATACAAGAAAGGTACAGCATTATGAGCGGACGAAGAGCATTTACGTTGATCGAGCTGTTGGTGGTCATCGCCATTATCGCGCTGTTGCTGGCGATTTTGATGCCCTCGCTGCAGCGCGTTCGGAAACAGGCGCAGGCCGTCGCTTGCCAGTCGAACATCAAGCAATGGAGCTATTGCTGGCACATGTACCTCGACGAATCCGACGGCAAGTTCCCGACGGGCGCCGGCGCCTCAGGCGACTGGCCCGACAAGCTGCGCCCGTACTACCACGACCGGGGCGCGCTGACTCTGTGCCCATCCGCAAAGAAACCCTACAATGACGGAGGGAGGGTCCCCTTCGGTGCCTGGCGATGGCAACCCGAAGGAGGAGGCTGGACCGACTTTGAGGACAAAACGGGCGCTGATTACGGCAGCTATGGCATGAATGAGTGGCTCGGCGACCGGCCCGATGACAACTATTGGAGAGATCGAAATCAGAAGAAAGCAAACAACATCCCGCTATTCTTCGATTGCGTCTTCATAGATGCCTGGCCCAGCGATACGCAGGGCCCGCCGCCCGCTGACGGCATTGTCGAGCTACCGAACGAAATGCACCTGGTGTGCATCAACCGCCACAGTGGTGTCATTAACGCTGTTTTTGTGGACCTTAACGTCAGAAAAGTGAGCCTGAAGGAGCTTTGGACGTTCAATTGGAATCGCAACTTCAACATCCACGGCGCCTGGACCAAGGCCGGCGGCGCAGCACCCCAGGATTGGCCTCAGTGGATGAACACCTTCAAGGACTACTAAAACCCAAAAATACGTAGTCACCACAATTGACAAACTGCGCTTTTTGTGCTACAAGCTACCATTAGCTGTGAGCACGGATGCTTATGGCTTCTGGAGCTCCTGCTGTGTTTAGTCCTCCTTCCAGCAGGAGTTCTTTGCGCAAAAATACGTAGTTTCCACAATAGACACCGTCATTCCGCCGGCTACAATCGTAAATTGACTTTTCCCACAAGGAGAGCCTCTGCTTACGTTATCTTGCGCTCAAGCAGGGGCTTTCCGTTTGAATACCACCCTGATGAAAGAGTGACGGCAAGCGCCTTGACGTCAGGAGGTTGCTCTGGCGAAGAATATCTGATATGCTGTTTTGTTGGAAGGTCCCAACAGTGGAACCGACGGTTCGTTTTCAGGATTGCGGTGATCGAACAATGACTTCTCCGGATAAGATTGAATACAAAACGACGATAACGGATGATCACTGGCGGGACGAAGAGTTTCAGTGGGCGCGGGTTCTTTCGGAGGGCAACGCGGCCAAGGGAATGGTTCTGCTTTACATCCAGAAGGCGTGCACAGCGTTCCATGAGTTCGAGCCGGCCTTCCAAGCGGGCGCCCTGAGACCGGGCCAGGTCGAATTCTTCCGCCGGCGCCTCGCCAAAAGGATCGAGCACGTCCTGGTAACTATGCGAAACAACAGGTTGGACACCATTAACGGGGCGGCAGAATTGACTGAACTCTTGCGTCGCGTCGAAGCGGCCAAGAGCGAAGCTGATCTGGCCGAGCTTACCGAGAAAATCCACCTCGTCAATCACACCCTCTTGGATTCCTTGGAAGGGAAATAGACTATGAAAGCGATGACACGCCGAGATTTCGTAAGAAACTCAATCGCCGCCGGAGCAACGGTGGCTCTTCCCTTTTCACGCGTGCGAGGGGCGAACGAGACGGTCCGCGTCGGGGTGATCGGCTTGGGCGGTCGTGGCTCGGGGGCACATGTGCCGGGTTTCGAGAATCTCAAAGACGTCACCGTGGTGGCAATCTGTGACCCGGACCGGGACCGCATGGGCAACGCGGCCAAGACCATTGAATCCAAGTACAAGCACGGTGTCGAACAGTACGTCGATATGCGTCACCTTCTCGACAGAAAGGACATCGACGTAATCGGCGACGCAACGCAGAACTACTGGCACGGGCTGAGCACCATCTGGACTTGCCAGGCGGGCAAACAGATTTACGTCGAGAAGCCGCTCTCGCATTACATCTGGGAAGGCCGACAAATGGTCAACGCGGTCAGGAAGTACGACCGCATCGCCCAATGCGGCACGCAGCACCGCTCGGAGCGAATGTTCCATGAAGGTATTCAATGGGTCCGGGAAGGGCACCTCGGCAAGATCAAGCTCATCACCGCCTTCGCCAACAAACTCCGACAGTCATGTGGCAAGCGACAAACGCCGTTGCCGATCCCGGAGACGCTCGACTACGATCTTTGGTGCGGTCCGGCTAAAAAACTGCCTATCTACCGCGACCGGCTGCAATATGATTGCAGTTTCGACTGGAATACCGGCGACGGTGAATCGTGCAACCAGGGCGTTCACGAGATGGACGTGGCCCGCTGGTGTCTGGGCGAGACGGGGCTGCCCCGACGGGTGATGAGTATCGGTGGCCGATTCGTTTTCAACGACGCCTGCGACGTCCCCAATACTCAAATCATCTACTACGATTTTCCGACGGCTCCTATTCTCTACGAGGTCCACAATCTCACGAAAGCCAAAGACTCGAAAGAAGCGCCTGACTTCCGCGGCGAGCGCGTCGGCGTGATCGTTGATTGCGAAGGCGGCTCGGTGAGCCTCTATCGCGGCATCGCGTGGGACAACGATGGCAAAGAGATCCAAAAATTCAGCGGGCGCGGTGATCATTTCGCCAACTTCATCGAGGCGGTTCGCGCCAACCGGCGCGAGCACCTCAACGCGGAAATCCTCGTAGGCCACAGATCCACCGCCGTCTGTCACACAGGCAATATCTCATACCGGCTCGGCGAGAAAGCCTCGGTCAGTCAAATGCGCACCCAGGTTCGGGACATTCCGGCTTTCAATGAGATGTTCGAGAGGTTCCTAAAGCACTTAGCGGCCCACGAGATTGACGCGGACGCCGGGACGGTGACACTCGGCCCGTGGCTTGAGACCGACGGCGGGAATGAGCGTTTCAAAGACAACGAGAAAGCCAACCGTCTCGTTCACGGTTTCTACCGCGC
>CAYZAH010000218.1:5670-6761 GCA_964475805.1 uncultured Pirellulales bacterium
AATAGCCCATTTTGTCCAGGAGAGGGTCGTGCCCGCACTCGGATCATCATTGGCCACCACCGCCGGGGCGCCCGCGCTGTTGGAGATCGCCACATACAGTGGCTCCGCCGCATTGCCCGTAGCGCCTCTGAACCACAGTGACAATTCCGCCACGCCCGTCAGCGTCCAGTCGCGCCGTGTCGTCAACGTCATCGAGGCTTCCGAATTGGTAACGCCAGCTTCGTTGACGTACTGAAGCGGCATGGACTGAGAGCCGCCATGAACAATCGACTGTTCGGCATACGGAGGCATCAGATAACCAACCTGCGCGCCATTGTCGGCAATGCCAAAACCGTCGATCCACGTCTGCCAGATGGCCTGGCCCGCCGTATCGTCATCGGTGTAGCTCTCGAAGTCATCCACAAGCAGATATGCGCCCGCGGTGAAAATCCAAAGCGGGCCCGTTGACACGTTGCCCTGGTCGTCGACCTCGTCCACGCGCCAATAGTAGGCAGTGTTCGCCTCAAGCAAGCCGGGGTCATAGCTCTCAGCACCCAAGGCGATAGAGCCTTTGTATTGGGGAGCACTCGTGTCGGCGGTACGCACGGTGTCCTTGTCGGCGCCGAAGTAAAGTTGATGCGAGGCGGCGTTGTCTGCCGGGGTCCAATTCAGGGCCGTTGTCATCGCCACGTCAGTCGCGCCATTGGCCGGTTGCGGATTGCCGACGGCGCCGGGCGTCGTGAAAGTCCAAACGTCGCCTTTGTACGTCTCGATACCGTCATACTCATCAACCCGCCAATAGTAGACTTTCTCCCGCTCGAGCGCGCCGGGTCTATAGCTCGTCGTTCCGGAGATGGTGCCCGCAACCGCATTGTTCACCTCGTCGTAGTCCTCGCCGAAGTAGATGGTGTGCAGTTTTGCGCCAAAGCCGAGGGTCCAGGTTAGAGTCATGTTGTCCGGGCCAACGAATTCGGCGCCGTCCGCCGGATTGGGGTCATAGGCCGTCCTGGGCGCAATTGAGAAACTCCAAACATTGCCTTTCCAGGGGCTATTCGGATCGGCATCGTTGACCTCGTCGATGCGCCAGTAATACGTTGTTCCAGGTTCGAGAC
>CAYZAH010000219.1:0-6752 GCA_964475805.1 uncultured Pirellulales bacterium
AGAATACCCCCAAGGGGAGTCGAACCCCTGTCTCCAGGATGAGAACCTGATATCCTAGGCCACTAGACGATGGGGGCATTTCATAATATCCAAACGTCCTGATAGTTCATTATAGATGGATGGCCCACCCGACGTCAACGGGGAATCTACAAAAAAGTGACGCCAAGTCTCCTTGCTATCGGCCGGACCAGACGCGATCTCGTCACGCCGACTCTTCCGTCGGCGCCTCGTCCTGGATGTAGCTTTTTTCTTTGTAGCGCGCGGCGACCGGGATGTAGAGGACGGCGGTCACGAGCATGATGATGATGAAGAACCAGTAGTAGTTGGCGCCGGCCAGTTTGGTCGTGCCGTCAGGGTTGGCGATAACGCGATTTACGATGGCGGTAAAGATGTTGCCTAAGGAGATGGACAGCAGGAAGATCGCCATGATGAACGACTTCATTTTGGTAGGCGCCTGCGTATAGGAGAATTCCAGGCAAGTGATGGAAACGAGGATTTCGGCACTGGTAAGCAAAACGTAGGCCAAAAACATCCAGCCGACAGAGGGCGTGGGGCCGATCGCGGCGACGTTGGGCCAGAGTTTGGCGGTGGATGAGTCGGCGTCAGCGGGCACAGGCTGATCGGTCGAGACGGTGATTTCGGCCAGCTTCACGCGGTCGGCGCCGTAGTCCGAATCGATCTGGATCATCACGTGGGTCGCCAGCGCGGGCTGGAAGTTGTTGAGGACCGTCTCGTTGGCATCCGGCGCAGGCTCGTCGAGAGTGAAATGGCCAAGGAGCGTCCATCCCGACGTGACGGCGTATTGCGCGGCGTCGGAAGGCCTATTCGCATCGGGCAGCTCGAAGTAAGGCTCGGGAACGGGCTTGCCTGAGAAATCGCCGAGAAAGGCCGTGATCCCGCGCGGCGCGTAGGTCCGGCTATCGAGGACGGCGGCGTCCATGCCCAATTCTTTCAGTGCGGCTGTCGCGATGTCCCCGGCGGCTTGCGCCGATGCGGCGCTGGCAACTTCCGTTTTCGCCGTTTTGAGGCGCTCGACTCGCCGGCGCAGCGCATCCGATTCGGGCGATTGTGATTCCGTCGATATCTGACTCGTCGTATCACTGATGAGTTGGTCCAGAGCGGCGATGATTTCCTTTTCGTTCAGGATCGTCGCTGGCTCGATCCCAATGGCATTGACCCGCCAGGCCTTGCTTTCGCGCAGACGTATGATGATTTCCACCGGTTCGTTGGGCGAGGGGGCCTCGGCCGAGGACCAGCCGGCTCCGTCCGTCCGTCCGTCGAGCAGGTGCACCGGTTCCAGGCCGGCAATAGCTGACTGGGAGGAGTGCTTGAACACGTCACCGCCTTTGATTTTCGTCTGAAGCAAGCCCGAGATGGCGAACGGGGTGGTTATCAGAAAGAGACCGATGCCGATCTTGCGAAGGGGCGTGAGGCGAAAGAGTCGGTTCAGGGACGGATAGATGACGTACGAGAACGCGGGGATTAGGACGAGGATGAGCAACGGGTTTGCGGAAACGATCTGGCTTGGCTGCCAGTCGTGCCAGAGCCAGCGCAAGTTGAGCTTGGTGGCCAGGAGGACCCACGCCGAGTCCATCTGGTCATAAATCGCCCAGAACGGAGCAACAAAGAGGTAGATGAGGGCGAGCCTGATGACGGCTCGAAGCCCCTCACCGCTGAAACACTCTTTGACGAAAGACGCTCCTGCGCGAGGGATATGCACGAATTTCCACCGGCCGAGCCAGAAGGCAACCGTAGCCAGGATCATCAACCCGGCGGGTATGCCGAACGCTACCGTGGGGCCGTACTTCGGGCCGAAATGGGCCAGTAGTTCCGGAATGAAGAAGTTGGAAACGAAGGCTCCCAGATTGATCGACCAGTAGAACCAGTTGTAGACCTTCGAGAGCAGGTGCTTGTTGGTGCTTCCGAACTGGTCGCCGACGTTGGCCGAAACGCAGGGCTTTATTATGCCGGAACCGATCGCGATCAAGGACAGGCCCAAGCCCAGGCCGAACCGCGTGTGGTCGACGGTCAGCGCGATCACGCCTACGCAGTAGACCAGTGAAAAGAGGATGATCGTGAAGAACTTGCCGAGGAGAATGTCTGAAAGCAGCGCTCCGAGGAGAGGGGTGAAGTAAACCGCCGAGACGAAGAAATGGAACCACTCCTTGCTTTGCTCCGGCGTCATCGGGTCGAGCAGGCCGTTGGCGCTAACGAGGTATTGAGTCATGAAGACCGTGAGGATACATCGCGTCCCGTAAAACGCGAATCTCTCGGCGGCTTCGTTGACGAGGATGTACGGGATACCGGCGGGCATCTTTTCCGAGGCGACGGGTGCGGTCAGATATTTATTCTTAGCCATAGTGCGATATATTAGCGGTGTCGGCCCACAAATTCAAACAGGAAATTAGGAAGCAGGCCGCAATGGTGTGGACGGCAGCAGAACTCCCTTGATTCGGGTTTCCGAGGCTGGTAGAATCCTCCGGGCATGAAGATGTTGCAACTCCAAAGAAACGGGCTTTTTTGTCATGCTGAGCCGGCGGGCAAGGCATCGAGATTCGCATGAAAAGGTAGCCCCTGATATACGTAGGAGTATGAAGCGATGAGAACTCTATCAACATTGCTGACCGTTTTGACCGTGAGTGTTCTATTCCTGGGTTGCGCCCATAGCACGCCCGATTCGACCGAGCGAGCCAAAGCCGGAAAGGAAGACCAGATGCGACAATTCATTGCCTCGCACGTGGAGAAGATCAAGCCGCTCCAGAAGGAGCAGAACCTTGCCTGGTGGGAGGCCGCCACGACGGGCAAGCCCGCGGATTACACCCGAACCAGCGAGTTGACGTTGAAGATTCGCCAGATTTACAGCGACCCCAAGCAATTCGCATTTCTCAAAGAGATGAAAGCATCCGGCCAGATCGTCGATCCGGTCCTGGCTCGTCAGTTGGACGTGCTGTACCGAAGCTACCTTGAGAACCAGATGAACCCGGCTCTGCTCAAGGCCATTGTGGATTTGAGCTCCCGGATCGAGGAGAGATTCAGCACCTTCCGCGGCACCATCGAAGGACAGAAGGTCACCGACAATCAGATCCGCGAAATCCTGAAGACCGCGACAGATTCCAGTCGGAGAGAACAGGCGTGGCTGGCGAGCAAGCAAGTCGGCGCGGCGGTTGCCGACGATCTGATCCGCTTAGTCAAACTGAGAAATCAGGCCGCCAGGAAGTTGGGCTTCGACAACTACCATACAATGTCCCTGGCCGTCGGCGAACAGGATGTCAAAGAGCTGGCTCAGGTCTTCGGCGAGCTATACGAGCTGACGAACAGACCCTTTGCTGCGCTCAAGGCCGACCTCGACAAGAAGCTGGCGTCCAACTGCGGCATCGACGTCTCCGAGCTTCGGCCCTGGCATTACCACGACCCGTTCTTCCAGGAAACGCCGATGGTCTATGCCCTCGACCTGGACGTGTACTATGCCGATAAGGACATCAAGGAATTGGCGGCCAGGTTCTATTCGGGGATCGGGCTCGACATCCGGTCGGTGCTGGCCAAGAGCGACCTGTACGAGCGGGAGGGCAAGAATCCCCACGCTTTCTGCACCAGCATCGACCGGGAGGGCGACGTGCGCATTCTGTGCAACATCAAGCCTACTGAATCTTGGATGGAAACGGTGTTGCACGAGCTTGGCCATGCGACTTATGACAAGTATCAGAACCCCAAGACGCCGTACCTCCTGCGCGAGCCGGCGCACGCGTTCACAACGGAGGCCGTGGCGATGTTCTTCGGCCGGCTCAGCCGCAATCCAGCGTGGATGCAGCAGATGCTGGGCCTCTCGGACGACCAACGCGGCCAGATCGAACAGGTTAGTGACAAGTACATGCAGCTCAAACAGCTTATCTTCGCACGCTGGGCGATGGTGATGTACCAGTTCGAGAAAGCGCTTTATGCCAACCCCGACCAGGATTTGAACGCCTTGTGGTGGCAACTGGTCGAGAAGTACCAGTTCATCAAGAAGCCTGAAGGCCGTGATGCCCCGGACTGGGCCGCCAAGATACACTTCACGGTCGCGCCGTGCTACTATCACAACTACATGTTGGGTGAGATGCTGGCTTCTCAGTTGCACCACCACATCGTACACCAGGTCTTGAATCTTGCCTCCGACAAAAACGTGAGCTATGTTGGCCAAAAGAAAGCCGGAGCGTTCTTGCACACGAAAGTCTACGAGCCCGGCGACCTCTATTCCTGGAACAAGATGATCGAACGGGCGACCGGCGAACCGCTGACCGCAAAATACTTCGTCGCCCAATTCGTGAAATAATGAGAACGATTTGAGATAGGTGAAAAATGGATTTGAAGGACTCATCTCTACCGGAAATTACGATCAAGGCGTTTGTGTTGGGCATCCTGCTGTCGATGATACTGGCGGCGGCGAACGCGTACCTGGGGCTGTTTGCGGGAATGACCGTCTCGGCGTCGATCCCGGCGGCGGTCGTCTCGATGGGCATCCTCAGGCTCTTCCGAAAAAGCAACATTCTGGAGAACAACATCGTCCAAACGGCGGCGTCGGCGGGTGAGTCGCTGGCCGCTGGCGTCATCTTTACGCTGCCGGCGCTGGTCATCATGGGCTATTGGGATGGCTTCGGCGGAAAGAACTTCTGGTGGATCACCATCATCGCAGCTTTCGGCGGCCTGTTAGGCGTCCTGTTCACAATCCCGCTTCGCCGCTCGCTCATCGTCGAAGGCAATCTCCAGTTCCCAGAAGGCATCGCGACGGCGGAGGTCCTTCAGACGGGCAAGGAAGGCGGCAAAGGCATCCGCATCATCGGCGAGGCGGCCATCGTCAGTGCCCTGTTCAAAGTCTGTGCAAAGGGCGTCGGCCTCTGGCCCGAAGCCATCGAAGGCGCCAAAGGCATCGGCCGGACCATTCTCTACGGCGGCTCGAATCTCAGCCCCGCGCTGCTCTCGGTGGGCTACATCGTCGGTCTGAACATCGCCGTGCTCATCTTCGTGGGCGGTGCCGCCAATTGGTACATCGCCATCCCTATCTGTGCGGCTTTGTCCAAAGGCGCCGCGGACGTCAGCGCCGTCGATAGGGCTTACGAGATTTGGTCCTCCCAGACCCGGTATATCGGCGTCGGCGCGATGCTTGTCGGCGGCTTGTGGACTATCTTCAAGATGCGAAGCTCGCTCCTGAGCGGGATCAAGAGCGGCCTGCACGCCTATCGCCAGATCGGCCACGAGCAAGCCGCTATCGAGCGGACCGAAAAAGATATGCCCATGAAATGGATTCTCATACTGATCGTCGGTTCGATCGTGCCGCTCTTTCTGGTCTACCAGGTCTTCGTCCGCGATGTCACGATCTCGCTGCCGATGGCCTTCGTGATGCTCATTGCGGGCTTCTTGTTTTCGGCGGTGGCCGGCTACATGGCCGGTCTGGTCGGCTCGTCCAACAACCCCATCTCCGGCATTACCATCGCCACCATCGTCGTCTCGTCCGTCTTGCTTCTCGTGCTCATGGGCAAGGACGCCAAGGAAGGCCCCGCGGCGGCGATCATCATCGGCAGCGTCGTTTGCTGCGCCGCCGCCATCGCGGGCGACAACATGCAGGACCTCAAGGCGGGCCGGATCGTCGGCGCCACGCCCTGGAAACAGCAGGTCATGCAGATCGTCGGAACGCTCGCCGGCGCCGCGGTCATCGCGCCCGTCCTCATGCTGCTCTATGAGGCCTACGGCTTCAAGGGCCAGCCCAACGCCAGCCCGGACGCCCTCTCGGCGGTCCAGGCCAATCTCATGGCCGCCGTTTCGCGCGGGGTCTTCACGGGCGACATGCCCTGGGCGCTCGCCTTCATCGGCATGGGCGTCGGTGCGGCCATTATCATCATGGATGCGGTCCTGGAAGCGAAGAAAAGCTCGTTCCGCATGCCCGTGCTCGCGGTGGCCATCGGGATTTACCTGCCGCTGGAGCTGGCCGTGCCGATCTTCGCCGGCGGCCTCATCAATTGGGCGGTCCAGGTCTTCCACAAGCGGCGGAACACGCCCGACGACCAGGTCGAGCAGTCCAACCGCCACGGCCTGCTCTTCGCCTCCGGCCTGATCACCGGCGAAGCCCTCATGGGCATCCTCCTGGCGATTCCCATCGTCATTCTCAAGCAATACGAAATCGACCTGCCGATCATCAAGCACATCTGGGGCCAAACTCTGCCCTACGGCAACTGGCTCGGCGCCATCCTCCTGATCGGCGTTGCCTACTGGCTCTACCGGGCCGCCCGAGGCAGCAAGGCGTAGGCGAGCCGCAGATAGCCCGCCGCCCCAAATTGGGTCTGATTGGCTTTGTTTTTCAGTTGTCCGGAGCGATGGATGTCACCATAAGCTCGTTTAGGGCAATACCTTACGTCTACATCCACCTTTTGATATTGGCTTTGTTTTGCACATCAGCCTGTGCGAATTTGTTTCGGATTTAGAGCTTAGGATTTCGGATTTCCGGCCGAAGGCCGACGATTGGCTTTGTTTTTCACCCACCGCCGAGTCCACAGGGGCGGCCGAAACCTTGCGACTGCAGATTGGGTTTGTTTTGCGCATACGGTTGCGGGTGGCAGCCTCATCCGCCTCTGGCGGATGGGGATGGCCGGCGCTGGAGGCTGGCAAACGTGTCCGGCAGTCCTTGTGACGGATTGGCTTTGTTTTTTCTGTTTGGCTTCGAATAGGTTTGAATAAATGGGAGTTCCTTTGTTTTGGACGCACCAAATTTGTAAGAATTTGTA
>CAYZAH010000220.1:0-6747 GCA_964475805.1 uncultured Pirellulales bacterium
CATGAATAGCTCCTGCCGAACATGCATCCATACAGATCCCGCAACCTATGCAATTCTCGGAGACGATCATTGCGGTGGACCTGTGACCTGTCTCCAACTCGTCTATTCTTTGCTCTATCTGATGTTTTTGCTCTTCGAGAATTCGTACCTGGTCATGCAGAGAGGCCTTTCTTTGTGCCGGGTCAGGATCTGATCCTGATGGAAAATCAGCCTGATATCCGGGGAGCCAGTTGGCTGTTCCAAATCCTGCTCCCATGCTCATACCCAATCCACGCCCCATGCCGCGGCCCGTGCCTTTGCCCATCCCGCCGCCGCAACCCCTGCCTTTGCCCATGCCGCGTCCGCCTTTCAGCCCGCGGCCCATCCCTCGTCCACCTCCCGTGCCGAAACCCGTTCCGCCACGCTGTCCGAGTGGACTGGTTGTCGACTGCCCCCTCGGGGTCGCGTTTGACGACGAAGCGGTCAGACCAAAGTGACTCGCTATATCGGGTCTCAAGGCAGAAGAGAAAGCGCCTCTCCTGAATTGTTCAACGGCATTGCGGACTGGTCCTCTGATACCAACGATGATCTCTATACCCGCCCGACCAAACACCTCAAATGCATTCGGCCCGCAGTTACCGGTCAGGACTGTCGTTACGCCTTTTTCCGACAGCAACTGAGCAGACTGAATCCCCGCACCGCCCCCAAGAGCAATATTGGGATTCTCCATGGGCTCACAATGCATCGTTTCCATATCCACAACCAAGAAATAAGCACATCGGCCAAAGCGCGCCTCCACATCATCATCTAGCGTTGAGCCTGTTGAAGTCGCTGCAACTTTCATAGACGATCTTCCCTTTCAGAATCCACATGTTCCCGTCGGGCACGTCCCCGTAGAGCAGGAATTGCTTCCTTTGCTACTCTGTCCAACAGAAAATCCTGAAAACAATTTCTGCGTATCCAAGCTTCCGCATTTTTCGCAGAGATGTTTATTTTTGCTACCGCCCTTTTCCAAAAACTCCATTTTATGCCCACACTTGCTGCATTGATATTCGAATATTGGCATTGTTAGACCTCCTTTCAAATTCCTACAAACCGCCCCAGCCTTTTACGGCGCCGGGTGTCGCCTCGTTGAATCTAACAGCTCGGGTTCAACGGCTGTCCCGTGAGTGATCTTTAGAGAAAGAACCTCACATTACCTACCTTTCTTGAGTTCATCTATCATCTCTTGCATCTCTTCGGCCCCTTCATCATATAATTTCTTTTCGTCTGGAGCCAACTCATGCAGTAGACGCAGAAATTCACCTGCATGCACACGTTCTTCATCCGCGATTTCCTTGAGCGCCTTGGCGGCCAATTTGTTGTCTGTGGATTCTGCCAGTTGCATGTAAAGCTGAACGGCTTCATATTCAGCCGCTATCATTAAGCGAATCGCTCTGACTAACTCGGCGTCCGTAAGTTTGCGGTCCTTGGCAAGCCCGCTGAATGGATTTCCAAATTCCGGCATAGTTTAATCTCCCCTGGCCACACTTCTTGCAGTCAGCTTGTCCGCCCGCTTCTCGTGGCATGTTCGGCCGTAAGAGTATTCCGCGGCGAGGCTTACCTCGCACCTTCCTTGCTGCTGGTCTGGCTCTCGATCTCCTCTATGCGCTGTCTGATTCCATCCAGGCTATCTTCAAGATATTCCGCCTGACTTTTCAGAGCATCGATCTGCTGCTGTGCAGTCAGGCCTGGAGCAAATGGTGTCCCGCCGTACGTATATGGATTCGCCATCCCTCCCCAAACCGGTAAGTCATATCCAGTTCTCGCCCATCGAGGAAGACCAGTTGCATAGTACCGGTTGCGCCAGCCCCGTCCGCCCCCGCGAAACCCCCTGCCCCAACCCCAGTACCCGCGGCCACCTACAGGATTCATATAACCCGGAACGCCATGGCCTGCGCAAAAACCGACAGCTCTACCTGTCATTGGTCCCACGCCAGCAGGACCTGTTCCATCTCCACCTGGCATAATAGTCACCTTTCAAAAAAGTCATTCTCTTGTCATGGTGGCACCACATTTGGGGCATGCCCTTTGGTTGCAAGGCTGGCCGGCAACGTGAGCCTCCTTATGACCGCATTTCGGGCAGACGCAGCTTCCGCCCGGTCCTGCGGAAAATGGTCCACCCATCCTGCCTCTTCCTTGACCTTGGTTAGGCATAATATCCATCCTTTCTGCAATTGATTGATAACTCGAATCTATCGCCAATGACCAAATCGGCCCCGACCACGAGCCCGACCGAAGCCTCGGCCTCGGCCAAAGGCTCTGCGGAACCACGGACTGACTTGGACGCCATAGGGCAGGGCATAACCATCTAAACTCGTACGATAGGGCCTGATCGCCCCCACGCTGGAACCGGCGAAACGAACGCCGCCCACAAAATGCTTCCCATAAGCCGGCGCGAGGAAACCCGCGCCCACACCCGCAACCCTCCCAGTCAAGGGTCTCAGTCCTGCCGGACCTGTTCCGTCTCCGAATGGCACACGGATCACCTCTGTGGCATTTCCAGGATTTTCAACGTCTTGATTCACGGGCATGCCTTGAAGTCCGGCAAAACCTTTTATTTCCTTCGGGTTCTCAGCGCAGACTCTCAAGACGCAAAATCCCCGACCTCGCCCCGTCATCGGGCCTTGACCTGATGGCCCTGTACCATCAAAACCTGGCATCTATATCAGTCTCCTTGACCAAGTTGACAACCTTGCCAAGAGTTCTGCGCTTCTTGACGATCACTTCCGTGCAATATCAGAACGCTTGACCTTCAGTATGAAGAAGGCATTCCTATCCCTTTCACGAGGACTCACCTAGTCGCACCGTCCCTCGGTAATCACCAGATTAACTTTGTGAAGATGATCGACAAGAGCCTGGAAGCAGGTCTCTGAGAAACGCACAACTTAAATCCAGTGACCTTCAACATTCGCTTGGCCCACCTCTTTCAACTTGTTTGCCTTGAATGAATCTATGGCGTTCTGAACTGTTTGTTTCTCCGCAAGAAAGACCTTTATCTTCGCTGCACTAAGTGTTCTAAATGCATTTGGACCCACGTTACCGGTGATCACGGCTTCCACATTGAGATTAGCGACATTCTGAGCCGTTTGAATTCCCGCTCCTTGAGCAGCGTTCAGATTTACCGTATTGTCATGAGTTTCAATGCGGCCTGTGTCTGTATCTGTAACGATTATGAACATGGCCCGGCCAAATCTCGGATCCATCTGACTATTAACTTCTTTCCCTTGTGCGGTGACTGCTATTTTCATGAAACCACGCTCCTTTACATTACACTCCGCCCCCGTCGGTTGCGCCAATCGCGATCGACATCATGTTGTTCTCTTATATACGGGCACCTTTCCGAAATCGGCGTCGGTGAAAGCATCTCCGCGCCCCAGGCCAAGAACCCGGCAGCGTATATTGCGGCAGACTTAATTGGCCTGTCTTATATGCACTCATGATTTGTTCCGTCGAGCCCGTCACAAATGGCAAAACCCGAATCCCCGAACCGTTTATCATCTCTGCCAACGGTCTGGAAATGGCTCCACAGATCAAGACGTCGATGCTAAGCTGGGTCAGCGTAGCGACTCTCTCCGGGCCGCTTTGTTCTGCCAGAACCACCTCTCGGCGATGTTTCTCTGCACCCTTTTCAAACTCAATAAGCAACAGTTTATGAGCGAAATCGAACACACTCGAAACCTGCCCTTGCCAAACTGGTAGAGCGATCTTCATAATCAGTCTCCAGATCTACTAACAGCAATTTCCATGCCGGAACTGTTACCCGAAAAGTGTCTCTTTGCAATCCACCTGAGTACAAGAACTTACGTAAATAGTATGATTGACCATGGAGAATTCGAGGTGATCTGTCATTGCATATTGCAATAGAGAAGGGCCTCCGCGATCTCGCAAAATGCAACACAGGCCTGCTTGCAGACGCCGTGATTGAGATTGTCTGAGGTTAATCGGTTCTGATATTCAGACCCTTGAGTTTTCTAAACAGGGTGCTGGCATTAATGCCCAACTCTTTGGCGGCAGCCGTGCGATTACCGTTGTTGCGGTGAAGTGCCCGCTCTATCATAAGCCCTTCCATCTGGCGGAGAGTCCTGAATGTCCTCATGTCGGATTCTTCACCCGCAAGCGTTCTCTTCGCCGATGGTGGCAGATGTCGCGTTTCTATGACATCGCCTTGGCAGAGGACAAAACAATGTTCGATACAGTTTTCGAGTTCACGTACGTTACCAGGGAAATCATAACCCAGCATAGTGGCCATAGCCTCATCGCTAAGACAACAGATGTTCTTGTTGTAGACCCCGTTGAAACGGTGGATGAAGTGTTCGATCAAAAGAGGAATATCTTCGCTCCTATCCCTGAGAGGTGGCAGTGTTAGTTTAACCACATTGATCCGATAGTACAGATCACTCCTGAATCTGCTTTGGTTGACCAATTCTTCTATGTCTTTGTTACTGGCTGCAATAATTCTCACGTCCACCTGTTCGGAAGAGACAGCCCCCACCGGTTCATACCTCTTTTCCTGTAAGACGCGAAGCAACTTGACCTGAACAGCAGGGGATATCTCTCCGACCTCATCCAGGAACAAAGTACCTCCCTCTGCAAGAGCAAAGCGGCCCGGTTTGTCCTTTTTTGCATCTGTAAACGCACCGGCCTTGTAGCCGAACAACTCCGATTCCAATAGAGTCTCCGGAAGGGCGCTACAGTTGACCGCAATGAAAGACCGTTCTCTACGGCGACTCAGATTGTGGATAGCTCGGGCAAACAATTCTTTTCCTGTGCCGGTCAGACCCTCAATCAAAACCGCACAATCGCTCTCTGCAACCTGGGGCAGGATGTTGAAAAGCTCCTGGATCTTGTGGTTCCGACTGATGATGTCTTCACAGGTATACTTCTTCTGAACCTGCTTTCGCAATTCTTCGACGACCGTCATGTCCCGGAAGGTCTCAACACCGCCCATTACACTGTCTTTGTCGTCCTTGAGTAGTGCTGTAGATATTGTTATAGCCTTTCGTCTCCCTTCCGCATCAATGATATGGACCGGTTTATTAATAATAGGAATGCCCGTATCCATCGTATGACGCAGGGCACAATCCGTCTCACAAACGTTGGCTCGCAGTACGTCTTTGCATATTTGCCCGACCGCTTTCTCCCGCCGTATTCCAGTTATCTCTTCCGCAGCTTTGTTGTAGGTCGTGATATACCAGTTCTTGTCGACCGTGAATACGCCATCGGCGATGCTATCCAAGATAATATCTCTTTTTTCGTAAGATTCAGGTCTCATATATATCATTATATTGTCATAGCGATCCAAAGTAAAAGCATAAGGTTCGGAACACGAGCTGTGGCTTTCCAGAGCCAGATGCAAAGAGCATCTGAGGCGTATTTCGAAGCTGGAATTATTCGTCGCCTTCGGGTTCCATCAGTTGACCAAGACATCCACGTGATGGCCCCATTCCCTGTATTGATATGCAAACATCGGCATAAAACTCCTCCTTTACCGCCTGCATAGGATGCCGGGCTTCGCTCTGGCACGACGGTTGAGCGCAGATGACTCGGACCTCGCATATCGAGCTTGAATTGTGCAATATTCCGCTAATCTCCGTACAAGGTATCCTTTCTGTCGTTGCCGACGAGACGAACTCGCAGCCAATCCCCTGCTGGCATCGTGTCGATAGCCTGACGTAGCACAGGATCAACATTGGTGTACACTTTATTCGTTAGGTCCGGTGAAGAATGTTCCAGAAGCCTCTGTATCACAACCGTCGAAACGCCATTTTGGGCAAGCACCGAGCCAAAAGTCTTTCGCAAATCATGAAACTTGAAATCTGCCAGTCCAACTTTTTGCCTCACCTTGTCCCATCGGCTCTTATTGAAACACCGCTTGAATATCTTGTCCTGTCCAGGGGGCAGGCTTAAAACATATTTCTTAAGTTCCGCCATAATTGGAACAGGAACAGGCCGCGATCCCATGCTCTTCCTGGTCTTTATGCTCCTCGTAGTGACAGAGCAGTTTTCCAAGTCAAGATCAGAGACTTTCCATGACTCAATATCACCACGTCTAAGACCCGTGCCTAATGCCAGAAGAATCTTCATTCGAAGGGCTGGGTACGACAGTGACACTGTTAGGAGTTCTTGTATTTGTGTGTGAGTCAGAGATTTGACAGGCCGCTCATCCTCCTTTAACAGACTCAACTCTATTTCGCCATTCAGATACCTGTGCTTTCTACACCAACGAATGAAAGCCCGCAGGTTCTTTATGTCCTTGTTGAGTGTCGATCGTTTTATCTCCTTACCTCTATCAAGTATGAACTTGTCAATGGCGTTTTGGGTGATCTGCTTAGAGCTCAGTCTTCCTATCAATCGTTCAAAGTGACGTAGAGTGAGAGCTGTTTCATAAAGCGTGGATTGCTCATCGCCTTTTATTTTCTTGTAGTGCATATGCTCTTCGCGCATCTGGGACCAGTCGACATTGATGGTGCCTGTAAAGACATCAGAGTTCAACTGCGTGTATTTTATTTGGCGATAATGTTCGGCAAGAGCTTTGGTTGGCAAGGCCTTTGCTTTGCGTTTGCCGCTTTCGTACCAGCCGACATACCAACCCTTCGTATTCTTCCGTTTGTAGAGCCATACTTTTTTCATAGCCTCCAGTCTATCGTAATTCGGAAGATTGAAATCAAGCGTAAAACTGGGTCTAAAATCGTACAGAATCGTGATAAAATGGAGACATGCGCAACA
>CAYZAH010000221.1:0-6706 GCA_964475805.1 uncultured Pirellulales bacterium
GCTATCTTGCCAAGATATTTCGACAGCTTGTCAAAGCAGGTTTCGTCAAAGCGGTCAGTGGCAAAAAGAAAGGATATGTTTTCGCCAAGCCGCCTGAGCAGATTACCGTTCTGGAACTGCTTGAGAGCATTGAGGGCAGGCCGTTATTTGATGATTGTCTCTTAAGGCATTGCGAATGCGGCGGAACATTAGAAAACTGCCGTGTCTTTTCAACCTGGGTCGATGCCACGAGAGAACTCAAAAAGCTGCTTGAACAGACGTCGGTAGCGACGGCCGCGTGGAGTCATCCGGAGCATCGTTTCTTGAGCCTGTCCGAATCACTGGCTGGCCTGAAAAATAAACAGCGGGAAGAAGACCCCCTGATGGATGGATTGAGAAGTCACGAGCAGGTTTAGAATGGAACCGGTCCCGGAAAACCTCAGGTTGCTCAGGGGAGCCTATTGGCTGGCAAGGCTCAGGTGGATAGCTATCGCCTACGTTGTCGTCGGAACCTACGTGGCGAGCAACGTGCTGGCTATCTCGTTGCACGTTGCCGCCTTATATGTTTTGGCGGCGGTGCTTGTCCTTTACAACGTCGCCGTATTGGTTTTGTTGAATCGCCTTCGCAAACGCCAGAAGGACGTCCAATGCAAAGCGGTAAAGCGAATTATCAATCTCCAAATATGCACGGACTTATTCCTATTGACCGTGATACTGCACTTTTCCGGTGGGATCGAGAATCCGCTCGTTTTCTATTTCGTATTTCACATGATCATCGCCAGCATTCTGCTGTCCCCGCGCGAGAGTTATTTACACGCGACCTTTGCGGTTTTGCTTTTCGGGCTCCTGGTATTGCTCGAACATACACAACTCATAGCACATTATTGTCTGAAGGGTTTTGTCCCCCATTGCCTGCAGGAAGGGGGACTTTACGTGCTGGGCACGTTTTTTGTCTTCGCCACGGCGCTTTTTTTGGCCGTGTACATGGCCAATTACATCGCCACGAGACTAAAAAGAACCGAACAAGCCTACCGGCAAGCCAATATTATGCTTCAAGAGAAAGACCGCATTAAGGACGAGTACGTCTTGCGAGTCACGCACGATATTAAGGGGCACCTTGCGACGATACAGAGTTGCCTTGCTCTTGTCGTGGAAAGAATCGCCGAGAAATGGCCCGATCAGGATACGGACCTTATAAGCCGTGCTTACAGGCGCGCCCGTAAACTCAGCGATTTTGTAAGACAATTGTTGAAGTTAACAAGAATGCGACTGAGTAACACACTGGACATGGACGATTTTTCATTGGTCGATGCTCTTCAAACCGCCACGGATACCGTGAAAAGCAAGGCCGACGAGAAATCAATAACTCTCAATTGCAAGATCGAGTCATCGACGGGCCGCATATACGGTAACCGGTTCTCCGTTGAAGAGATGGCGGCGAATCTTCTCCTGAACGCGATCAAATATACGCCGGAAAACGGCACGGTAGAATTAGGGGCGTGTGCAAACGGAGAGTCCGTCCGCATCGAAGTCTCGGACACGGGGATAGGTATACCCAGGCAAGAGCAAAACAGGATATTCGACGAGTTTTTCAGGGCGACAAATGCAAGAAAAGTCGAATGGGACGGCACTGGCCTCGGATTAGCGATCGTCAAACATATCGTGGAAGGCCATCGCGGCGTGATAAACGTCAAAAGCAGTGAGGGAGGCGGAACGACGTTTACGATCAAACTGCCGAAACGCCCCGCTCTCCATGGAAGTGACCCTATCCCGGAAGCCCTGGAAGCAAACGTACGGGAAAGTCGAGTACTTACACAGTGAAAACGATCAGGATGATATTGGGGTCGGGCGTTAACGTCTTCAGGCAGCTCAGATGGCCCGTGAAGTTGTTGCTATTGCTGATGGTGGCGTCTTTCTTTTTCGCCGGAGCGATAGTCGTTACGGGACAGCCTGGCTTCTGCAACTCATGCCATATTATGAACTCCTATTATGCGAGTTGGCAGGCGTCGTCGCACGCGAACGTCAACTGTCTTGATTGTCACTTGCAGCCCGGCTTTACCGGCTATATCAAAGGCAAAGTCAACGGTCTGGCTCAGCTTGTGGATTGCGTGGTCGGCCGGGTGGGCACGAAGCCAAGCGCATTCGTCACGGATACCTCTTGCCTGAGACCGGGATGTCATAGCGTCGAAGAGATCACCGCAAAGACGATCGACTACGGAGGGGTGAAGTTCTCACATGACAACCACGTTCGAAAAACCGTTGACGGAGTCGCTATTACGTGCGGAACGTGCCATAGCCACTTCGAGGGGAACGAGCACTTCAACGTGAACAATGACGCCTGTTTCGCCTGCCACTTTCTCAGGGAAGGCCAGGCCGGCCAAAAACTGGTGAAGACGAATTGCCGGGACTGTCACGAAGTGCCGAAGAAAGTGATTCAACGGGGCTTGGTCACCATCAACCACGCGGAGTTCGTTTCCTACAATGCAAGCTGCGAAGAATCGTGCCACAAAAAAGAGGTCCAGAAGACCAGTGCGGTCGCCGATACGGCCTGCTTAAATTGCCACAGCTTCCGCAAGGAGCACGACCCGAACAGCGTTGAGCTGCACGAGGTTCACAGCAGAAATGAAAAAGTGGAGTGCTTTGCGTGCCACGGCAAGATACGACATGGCCAAACAGGCGTCGAATCGCTGACGGTCATGATGGATTGCCAGAATTGTCACAGTAATACACACCAGGTTCAGCGTACCATTTACGCCACACAGCAGCCGATGCCGCACGAGAAGATGGATCGCGTTCTCAGCCCGATGTTCCTGACGCACGTGGAATGCACGGGCTGCCACATCGAGCCGGTAGAAAAGGAGGCCGGCGCATTGGATAGCTTCGGGACGGTTGCTCGAGCTGTGCCCCGCGCATGTGATGCGTGTCATAAGAAAGGAACGGGTCAACAGTATGTGCCGTTCTGGCAGAAGAAGATCAAAGCCAAGTATGAGGAGGTGAAGCAGAAAATCGATAATCTCGACGCCCAGGGACGCATTGCGGCAAACGAGGACGCGGAACAGGCCCGCCGTAATCGTATCGCGCAAGCGAAGACTATTCTTCAGTCGGTGGCGGCTGACGGAAGCTGGGGTGTTCACAATTTCAAGTACACCGAAGCCATGCTCCTTCGTGCGAATGAATTAATCAGTGAAGAGAAATAGAAATGGTCTCGGAGATGAAAATCAGACTCCGTATAAGAGTGGTCGGCATTATCATCGCGGCTGTGGCCGCCATGCTGATATTACCGAGCCTGACATGGGCCAACCGCACATCGGCCATGTATTCCGGCGCACACCATTCGTTTCTCGGCGGACCTTGGGAATTAGTGGTTAAGATGGGTCTTGATGGAGATGGCTTGCGTTTCCCAGTAGCCGTATCCGACGAAAACAAACCCCAAACACTTGATGCCGTTTTTCCGGTTCTGGAGAGCCCTATTAAAGTCAAGCTGGAACAGTACGTTCCAGACCTGACGTGGGAAACAGAAGCAATAGAGCACCCCGGTGGCGGAATTGCAGCCCAGCTAACCATCAAGGGTAAGAACACGGAACAGCATATCTGGCTCAGTCCGGAAGACCCGGCCCGGCAGTCGGTGTCATCCTCTATCGGGAGCATTACAATAAGACGACTCCACAATCCTGACACGGCTGAGGCTTTAGTGCGAAAGCTCGCCGATCCGAAGGCGGTGGGTATCCTCTCCGTCTGGCCCGGAGACAGTCGTCGGCCGTTCGAATGTGCGGTGAAGCCGAAAGAAACTGTCACCATACCGGAATCCAAATACAAAGTCACCGTGGCCGAATACCTTCCACACTACTCGATTGATATTAAGACAAAGAAGGTGTTCAGCCAATCCGACGGTCCAGTCAATCCCGCTATCAAGATCCTTCTTAGCGATGGCAGCAAAACGGTTGAGCACTGGCTTTGGGCAAGGTTTCCGTCCTCTCCACATGAAGGAAAGAAGCTTCCCTTTCGCATGAGATTTAGTGATTTCGACCTCCGTAATGCAAAGGAAAGCCACATTATTGCCGTGGCAAGTGGAGCCCAAGCATGGATGCTTCGCCTGGAAAAGGGAAAGAAGCGATGGGCAAAGGCCGCCATTGGACGACCGTACCCCCTTGCGGCTAAAGATTATGCTTTCATTGTTGAAAAGATTGTGGACGGAGCGATCATCAAAACCGAGTGGAAGAACAACTCGGACAGATTGCTGCATCCAGCTCTCGTCGCAACCATCCAGCAAGACGGAACACAACACCAGGCCGTCCTGGAGTTGAGCAAGCCTTTTCACTTGAGAACTAAATCGGGTGTGCTCGTGCTGCTCTATCGCCGCCGGCCTGGTTCTCCGGGAATGGTGCATTGAGCGCTATGGGTATGGAATGCGCAAGATATCTGCGTCTTATAACAAGGGGCCCATATGAAGAATTGTGAGCATTAGAGGGTGTGATGATGTTGAACAGGATATGCAAGCTGGTCGCTGTATTCGTATGCGTGGAGGTCTCTGTCGCGAGCGCTGTCGAAAAGCCGACCACGATGCAGAAAACCTGCGTGACAGCCGAGTGTCACGCGGAGTACAGTAAGAAAGCCCACGTGCACGGACCGGTGGGCTTGGGCGAATGTACCTCGTGCCATGAGCCGTTAGATCCCAACGAGCACACATGGCAATTCCTGCGCAAGGGTAACGACCTATGCGAGTATTGCCATCTGGAGCAAACGACCGGGAAGATCGTACACGAGCCTCTGGTGACGGGAGAGTGTACACAATGCCATGACCCGCACAGCAGCGATTCTGAATTTCTGCTCGTGGCCAAGAATACCACCGCGCTGTGCGCCAATTGCCATAAGACGACGGAGGGAATGGCTTTCCTGCATGGGCCGGTGGCCGCGGGCGAGTGTACTATTTGCCACGAGGCACACAGTTCCGACCACAAATACCTACTGGTCCGCGAAGGCGCCGAGCTTTGTTTTTCGTGCCACGTCGTGACGCAGACTGAATTGAAGAAGTACGACTTCGTTCACGAGCCGGCGAAAAACGACTGTCTCGGCTGTCACGATCCACACGGAGCGAGTAACGCCAAGCTGGTTAAGAACACCGCGCCGCAACTTTGCTACACGTGCCATGAGGATATCCAGGACATTGCCGAACATTCGAAGTACAAGCACAGCGTCGTCTCCGATCCCGGCGGCTGTTTGAAGTGCCATACTCCGCACGCTTCGACCGTCGAATTCCTGTTGAAAAAGGATGAGATGAGTCTCTGCACCGCGTGCCATGACAAGCCGATAAAAATGGCTGACGACGAGACCCTGCGGTCCTTTACGGACGAGATAAAAGACAAGAAATATCTGCACGGTCCCGTGGCCGACAAGGATTGCACCGGATGCCACATTAGCCACGGCAGCGACCACTTCCGCCTTCTGGCTAAGGAATACCCTGCACAATTCTACGCGCCCTTCAGCAAGGACAACTATGCGCTGTGTTTCAGTTGTCACCCGGAGACTGTTGTCTTGACCAAAGAGACCTCGGATCTGACAGACTTCAGAAACGGCACCTTGAATCTGCACTATGTGCACGTCAACAAACCCGAGCGAGGGCGAACGTGCCGCTCGTGTCACGCGACACACGCAAGTAACCTGCCCAAACACATACGCGCCAGCGTCCCCTACGGCGTCTGGAACCTGCCGATAAATTTTGAGAAAACCGCTACGGGAGGTAAATGCGCGCCGGGATGTCACTTGCCGTACACCTACGATCGCCAATCGCCGGTCCAATACCCAAAACCATGATCGCAATCCCCGGAGGTGAACGCATGATGGAGCTAACATGGAACCGCCTGCTCAGGCACACAAAGACAACAGACTCCGCCGGGACTTTTCGACAGAGCTTGTGTCGCATTTTTGCCCTTGCTCTCTTAGTTCAGATATTTCTTCCGGCGGCATTGACTTGGGCGGACTTGCGAAATCTGAAGATCGGCGAACAGATGCCGGAATTTTCATTGCCTGACTCGAACGGAGGGACGTTTGCCTACACGCACGGACGAAACAAGGTTCTCATCGTCGTCTTCTTGCCACCGGCTCAAAGACGCATTGGACGAACCATAACTGACGTCGAGCGGGTGATTGAAGAGCTGCAGGGGAACGCCAAGGAACTCAATTTCGTGGGCGTGATAAGCGGTCCGGCCGTGAAAGACATCCCCGCTCCAGCCAAGCCCGATGCGAAACTCACGTTTCCCATTTTGCTCGACGGCGACTTCCACCTGTGGGGCAAACTCGGCGTTATCGCGGCGCCGACGGTGGTCATTGCGGGCAAGGATGATATCGTCGCGTGGACAAAAGCGGGATACGGTTACGACTTTGTCCCTATGGTGCGCGTTCATATCGAGCAAGTCTTGGGCATCGTCCAGGAAAACGCTATGGAAGACGCAGAACAAGTCAAAACGGTAACGAACGATACCGTCGAGGCCCGTATCCAGAGACATCTGCAAATGGCGAAAATCCTTGAGACGAAGGGCCGGATAGAGCCGGCAATTGACGAGCTTCAAAAAGCCGTCCGCCTCGATCCCAATGACATCGAACCGAGTTTGCAGCTCGGTGAGCTTTTATGCAAGGTCGGACGAAATGAAGAAGCGATCAACCTAGTTGGGAAGCTCCAGGCTACGAACAAGGCAGACAAAGCAAGACTGCTTGTAATCTCCGGCTGGGC
>CAYZAH010000222.1:0-6705 GCA_964475805.1 uncultured Pirellulales bacterium
CGAACCCGGCGTTCATACACGCCATTGGACTTTGCCCTGCCAGCCGAACCCGTGCCGGACGGCCTGGACTGGGACCTGTGGGTCGGCCCGGGTCTCTGGCATCCCTACAATCCCATGTATCATACGAATCCAAGCCCGGGCGTCGTGCCTTGGGCGTTCAGCGAAGATTTCGGCACCGCCTCGGTGACGTGGCACCATTCGCACAGCGCGGACGTGATCCAATATGCTTTGGGCGTCGAGAACAGCGGGCCGGTGGAGCTTATCCACCCCAGCAGCGGCGAGTTCCCAACGCTGACCTGCAAGTATGCCAACGGGACGCTCCTTCACATGGTAGACAACTGGAACGTGGTCAAGAATGTCTACAAGGCGGTTCCTTCGACGGCCCGGCTGGCGGGCAATTTCGGAGGCGTGTTCGTCGGAGAGCGCGGCTGGGTCACGTCGATGACGACCGGAGGACCTATCGAAGCCGGCCCCGAAACGCTCTTCGACGAAATGGAGCTGACAACACGACAGGTCAATCCCGGCGAAAACAATCATCACGCCAACTGGTTCGATTGCATTCGCACGCGCCGCAAACCGAGCTGCCACGAAGAACTTGGCCACCGCTCGGCCTCGCTGGGGCACCTGATCATCATCGCGTATAAATTGCAGCGATCCTTGAAGTGGGATCCAGCCCAAGAAGAATTTATCGGCGACGAAGCAGCCAACCGATTACTCTCCCGTACCATACGCTCGCCGTGGCGCATCTGATCGGCACAAGCAACCGTGCTCATTCCTGGGACACGGGCATAGAAGCGAGTCTTCTCGTCAGGACAATTCGAGACTGCCCTCACGGCCCTCCTATATGTAAACGTGGCGACAAGCGTCCTCAGACTCAAAGACGATATTCTCGCTCCAGTCTCCAGGATCGACGGTGTCGCAACCGTAGACGTACCGGCCGGTCTTGAGCCGGGCCGCGATGGTCCACTCGACGAAGCCGTGGTCACGAACCGCCCGCTTCAGTAGATTGACGTGAAAGAAGGCGAAAATGTTCACACGCACACTGCCCTGGACACGCCACTGCATCGTATATTGATGCAGTGCTTCGGCGCCGCCGGGATAGAGCCGTGACAACTGGCGCATGCTGACGTCATCGCTGGTAATGCCCGGAGGCAAACGGAGTGTCACCATGATCTCCGGCTTCTTCTTGGCGAAGTCCTCGTATGGCGGGAATATCCTGCACTCCGCCTGCAAAGGCTCGACAACGGTGATGACAACCTCGCTCGGTTGGGAAGCTTCTGTGCCGTCATTAACGACCAGCGTGATCGTGTGCTCGCCGATGGGCAGTTCTATGGAGGGCCTCATGCCTCTTGCGACGGGCGTGCCCTCCAGATACCACGTGTATCTCAGGCTGCCGGTTTTCGCACGGCGCGAGCCTGAACCGTCAAGGATGACATCGGCTTTCCCGTCGTGGCGAGCATAGGCCGTCCGGTTCCTCCCGGCGCGAGCGATAGGCGAGCGAGCCGCCTTACTCTTTCGCTTCTTCATGTTTCCTCCCTGAAAGCGACCATACAATTCCGTTTGCATGTACACCGGACGTTTCGTACGTCCTTTGTGGGTGGGAAGATGCGCGATGCGTTGGCGTCTCTTCACACCTCCATCCATGCGTTGCAGATACCATACCCGTGGGATATCCGCAAGTGCTTTCCTGGAATTTTCGAGGCTTCTCCCGAGGATCTTCCGGTTTTTTTTTTGCGAAATCAGCTCCTTTCGGAGCCCCCACTGTCTTGTCGAAAGAAATATTTATTTTCCCCTTGAACTTTATGCCCAATTGGGCATATACTAATATAGCGCTTATTGAAAGGCCGATATGGAGCCGCTAACGGAAAAACAGAAAAAGGTGCTCGATTTCATCGAAGACCGGTTGGGCGACGGCAAGCCGCCGAGCCAGCGGGAAATGGCTGAACATTTCGGCCTGGCCAGAAACGCGGTACGTCAGCTTTTGGACTATCTGAAGAAAAAGGGGTACCTGGAAGATTCAGGCGGCCATCGAGGACTCAGGCTATCGAAAGAATATCTTGAGAGAAAGAAAGAGACCGAAGGTATTCCGATTGTCGGCCGGGTGGCGGCGGGCAAGCCGATCCTGGCCGTAGATAACATTGAAGGATATGTGGATTTCAAGGAGCTTCTTCAGCCGTCGGAGAAGGCGTTTATTCTGAAAGTCTCCGGCGACAGCATGGTGGATGAAGGCATTATGGACGGCGATTTCGTCGTGGTCGAGCCGGCGATGACCATCGAAAACGGCCAAATTGGAGTCGTGCTGCTGGGCGACGAGGTCACCGTTAAAAAGATCTATCTCCAGCGCAACAGAATGGCTCTCAAGTCCGCCAACCGGGCGGCGCGCTACAAGACGATCTACGTCCGCAAGCAAGGCGACGGCGACGTCTACCGGGGTCTGGTCGGCAAGGTAAAGGGTTGTTTTAGGGTATTGTAAAATGGCGGGGCAGATTTACATAGGAATAGCCGGGTGGTCGTATCCGGACTGGCAAGGCATTGTTTATACCAGCACCAAAATGGATCAGCTCGAATACATCAGCCGGTTCGTGGATTGCCTGGAGATTAACAGTACGTTTTACCGCCCGCCCGTCGAGCGTAACAGTCAATCGTGGCTGCAAAGGACCGCGGGAAATCCGGAGTTCTTCTTTACCGCAAAGCTGAACCGGGATTTCACCCACGAAGGCAAGATAGACATGGCGATGGTCAAACAGTTCCACATGGGCTTTGAGCCTTTGCTGGCGGCGGACAAGCTCAAACATCTCCTCGTGCAATTCAGATATGATTTTGCCGATAACGCGCGCAGCCGGCAGCATCTGTCAAAAATCGTGGAAAACTTTTCCGACGCCTTCAATCTGGCGGTCGAGTTAAGACACAAGTCGTGGGAGAATCCGGAAGCCTTGAGTTTTCTTCAAGAGCTTGGTGTCACCGTCTGCAACCTCGATTATCCGACGACCTGGAATTCATTCAACCTCCAGCTTTGTACAGTAGGAACCAACGGCTATTTCAGACTACACGGAAGAAACAAGGCAAAGTGGTTCAGCAAGGAAGCGGGCAGGGATGAAACGTACGACTACTATTACAATGACCGCGAACTGGCTCAATTGAAGCAGAGGATCGATCAGTTGGCCGATGCCTTTATCACACTTACGGTAATCGCCAACAACCATTACCGGGGCGCCGAGCTTGCCAACGCTCTGGAGCTAAAGGCGCTCATCAGCGGGCAAAAGCAGGCCGTCCCCGAGGGGCTGGTGAGGACGTATCCGAATCTGGCAAAGATCGCTCTTTAAGAAAGCGCCGACTTTGGACGGGATGACAGGATAATTATCTCGTATCCCGTCACAAAACAATCATAAATCATAAATCGCAAATCGTAAATGAAAGCGGTCTCGGTATGCGCATCGCGGCACTTGTTTGCAGGAGTTATTACAGTCTTTTGAGAGGCTCAGTTCCAGCGCAGCGATGGGTATCCAAGGCTGGGGAATACGGCTACGGGGCCATTGCGTTGACGGATGTCAACGCAATGTACGGCGTGGCGGATTTTTGCAGGTCCGCCGAACAGGCAGGTATCAAACCTGTCGTCGGCGCCGAGATTCTAACGGACGCTGAGCGAGTCACTTTGCTCGTCAAAAGCGAAGCCGGCTATAGGAATCTTTGCAGGATAATCACTGCGAGAAATCTGGATGCAGACTTTAATTTAATAGAGCAGTTAAAAAACCTCAACGAGGGGCTTATCTGCATCTGCGATCAACACCATCTCTTAAAAACCTTAAGAAAAATATTTGATGAAGATAACCTGTTCGCAGGCTGTCCTGGTCCGGCTGAAGTGGAATGGGCTATGGCGAATAAGATAAAGCCCGTGGCTTACACGAATTTCAACTATTTGGAAGAGAGCGACATAGCGATAGCCGAGCTTTTGCACAAGATAAGACGGCTGAGCGTAGCCGGCCCGGGGCCGGAAGATAACCGTGGTTCTAAGCCGCTCATCCCCGAAGAGAAATTTAAGCAAACGTTTGAAAATCACCCCAAAGCCGTGAGTAATGCCGAGCAAATCGTCCAGCGATGCAATTTTCACTTGCTCAACGGAAGCTACTACCTGCCTAAAGTGAAACTGCCCAACGGCAAGAACGCTGATGCCGAGCTGGCCGGGCTGTGTCACCGGGGACTTGCAAAGAAATACAAGTTCATCAGCAATGAGGTCGTCAAGCGGCTGGAGCATGAGTTAGCCGTGATTCGCAAGAACAAGTTCAGCGATTATTTTCTGGTCGTCCACCGGATCGTCGACTTTGCCAAGCAAGAGCGTATCCCCGTGGAGGTACGCGGCTCGGCCGCCGGCTCACTTGTGTCCCACGTCCTGGGCTTCACACGGGTGTGCCCGATAGAAAACAGACTTTACTTCGAGCGTTTTATGAACCCCGGCAGGAAGGACTGTCCGGATATCGACGTCGACTTCTGCTGGAGAAGACGGGATGACGTCATAAGGTTCTGCTATGACAATTGGGGGCAAGATTACGTCGCGATGGTCTCGAATATAAACCGGTACAGACGCCGAAGTGCGATCCGTGACGTGGCCAGAGCTTCGGGCGTGGAACCGTGCAAGATAAATCGAATTGTCGAACAAAGAAAAGCAAACGCCGATTCTGCAATATACAAGCTGGCCGAGCAAATCATCGGTTTTCCCAGGCATTTAGGTGTTCATTGCGGGGGTATTGTCATTACGCCCCGGCCGGTTAGAGATATCGCACCCCTGGAGCTTGCCGCCAAAGGTGTGATTGTCACTCAGTATGACAAAGACGCCGCCGAAGCGGTGGGCCTGATCAAGATCGACCTTCTGGGCAACCGGTCCCTTTCAACAGTCAACGAGGCGGTGACTATCATAAGCCGTAATTCACATTTTCTGAATATTGATGCTGTTAATTCCACGGATGAGAAAACAGCGAAGATGCTAAGCAAGGGTGATAGTCTCGGCGTATTTCAGTGCGAATCCCCCGGCATGAGACAGCTTCTTCGGGGTCTTACGGTCAAAAACAGAAAGGACCTCGCTCTCGCCCTGTCACTGATCCGGCCGGGGCCGGCTTCCGGGGGCACGAAAGCGGAATTTATCGAACGGTATCTCCACGGAAAACCCTTTACCTACTTGCATCCGAGGATGAAAGAAGTGCTCGGAGATACTTGCGGCGTCATGCTGTATCAGGAAGACGTAATGCGAATCGCGGTGGAGGTGGCGGGTTACAGTATCGGTGACGCCGACAAGTTCAGATCGGAAGTATCGAAAAAGGTCTCCGCCCTGCGTTTACAAAAGCAGTATGAGGATTTCGTTTACTACCGGGCCGGAGGAGCCGGGATGGACCGCCAGACGGCCGAGGCGATATGGGACCAGATCCTGAGATTTGCCGCCTATTCCTACTGCAAGGCCCACGCGACGGTCTACGCCAACATTGCCTGGCAGACGGCCTTCCTGAAAGCCAACTACGCTCAGTCGTTTTATACCTCGCTTCTGAACAACCACCTCGGGATGTATCCCCTGCGGGTATACGTCTGGGACGCCATAAGACACGGCATAAAGGTATTGCCGCCGCACGTGAACAAGAGCGACATCGAATGGACTGTAGAGGATAGAGCGATCCGAGCGGGACTCAATATTGTCAAAGGTTTAAGCTTCACCACGATAAATGCGATCATCGAGCAAAGGAAGATAAGGCCTTTTATCGCTATTCACGACCTTCGCAAACGTATCAGGTTCCGCAAGTCGGAATTGGAGAATCTCATTCGCGTCGGAGCGTGCGACGGGCTCGGAAAGAGCCGGCCCGCGATGTTGGGGCAATTGTATTTCACTCCCGTGAATCCAAATCAGATGCTGCTTTTCGACATAAACAAAAATCTTTCACAATTGCCGGAATACAGTCGTATAGAGAAACTAAAAGCTGAGGTTGATATAACCGATGTGCCGTTTAGCCTCCACCCAACGGTTTTATTCCATGCCGGATTTACCTCGGCGGCCACGCTAAACAGATTCCTCCACGAAGAGGTTACCGTCGCAGGCTTCATCGCCACCGCTCGCAGAGCAAGAACCAATGACGGCAGAATCATGGGCTTCGTGACGTTGGAAGATTCCTCGGGCCTGGCGGAGGTTACCTTTTTCCCGGATCAGATCGCCAAGTACGACAACATTTGCACGGCTCGTGGACCCGTCTGGGCAACAGGCAAAGTCACCGAACACCTGTCATCTATAGCCATCGAGTGCCGCGATTGCGGAAGAGCGGCATAACCGAGATTTATGATTTACGATTTGCGATTTTCGATTGAGGAACGCGCGTCGGCTCAGCCATATTCATAGATCAAGAATCTCACCGTCGTCCATGCGGCAGCGCTAGCGTTACGGATAGGTTCTCCGGGTTCTTGTCGCAATCCACGGTGTAGCTGCCCCCGGCGTCTACGTACTTCTCCACTACCTTGATTTGCCCATTGACGCGATATTCATGCACGACCCTAACTTTATCCCGGCCAGCTCGCTTCGATGCCAAGTGAAGACACGCGCGGATCGTGTTCAGACCTGTATTGGCGGTATATTTGACGTAGATGACCTCGGCAGGCTTCGTGAGGACGACGTCTCCATCCCAGTTGTACCGCCAATGATTCACCCACGTGGGAACGTGGGAACGGTAAATTTCC
>CAYZAH010000223.1:0-5125 GCA_964475805.1 uncultured Pirellulales bacterium
GCCACGTCCACGCACGTTGCCATAATGTCGATAAGGTGACCCGGCTGACGGCGCAGCTCGCCCCGCGCCTTGATATGAGCCGGCCAGTGCGCGATCAAGGGGGTCGAGATACCACCTTCGTGAACCCAGTGTTTATAGAGCCTGAACGGCGTATTGCTGGCGTTGGCCCAGGGCTTGCCATAAGCGATATACGTATCAGCCGGACCGGGCATTACGCCGTAACCTGTGCGGACCGGCCGACCCGCCCGCGTGACCTTGGGTTGCATGTCGGGCTGCAGCGAGTTTTTATCCATCGGTCTGAGAACGAACGGTTTTGACGGATCAGGTTTCACTTTCCCTCGACTGCCGTATTCTTCAGCACAGCCCCCATTGTCAGCTAAGAAGAAGATCAGCGTGTTCTCGAAGCGCCCCGTTCTTTTGAGCTCGGCGATGATCCGTCCAACGTTCTGGTCCAGGCGATCGACCATCGCGGCGTACACCTCCATCCGGCGTGCGAACCACCCCTTGTCCTTAGTCTCGGACCAGGGTGGCACCGCCGGGTCGCGCGGCGTGAGCGCCCACTCGGCATTGACGATTCCCATCTCGATCATTCGCTTGCGCCGCTCGGCGCGGAGCGCGTCCCAGCCTCCGTCATAGCGCCCTTTATATTTCGCGATATCCTCCGGCAGCGCGTGCATCGGCCAATGCGGCGCCGTGAAGGCCACGTACATGAAGAAGGGATTGTCGGTCTTATGCTCGCGAACGAACTTGATGGCGTTGTCGGCGATGGCATTCGTATAGTAGAAATCGTCGCTGCCGGGAGGAATCTGCGTATTGTCGCGCGTCAATGAGCACGGATCGTAATAGCTGCCGGCGCCGTGAATCGTCCCGAAGAAGCGGTCGTAGCCTCGCTGGCACGGCCAGTTGTGCTTCGGACCCTCCGGGCCTCGGAACCGTGTGACGTGCCACTTGCCGGCCATATACGTGCTGTAGCCGGCCAGCTTGAGGACTTCCGCGATAGTGACGCAATGCTTGTTGAGATCGCCTCGATAGGCTGGGTACCCTTTGTCTTCCATCATATGTCCGACGCCGGCCTGGTGTGGGTAGAGGCCGGTCATCAGACACGCCCGCGTCGGGCAACACCGGGCCGTGTTGTAGAACTGCGTGAAGCGAATCCCCTCGGCGGCCAGACCGTTCAGGTTAGGGGTGCGGATTTCGCCGCCGTAACAGCCGATATCGGAATAGCCCATATCATCGGCCATGATCAGCACAACATTGGGCCTCGATTTGCCGGCGGCACGCGATTGGGCCTCGCTCGTGCATCCGGGAACGGCCAAGGCTGCTACCCCAAGCCCCATCGCCTTGATAAAATCACGACGTGTGTAACGACTTGAGCTCATCATTTTCTCCATCTCATCAACAAAGGTGTTATCATTATTTCGGATCACGCCCGGAATGACGAGGCCCAAAGGTTAGACAATTTCTCAAACGGTATCATTTTATTGAATTCAGGATTTTTTGAAGCCGTCCTCTGGCCGCGACGGCTTCCGAGCCGGCCGGGTTCGGATTTTTTTCGAGCACATCCGCTCGTATATCGTAAAGATCGCCACTGGCGTAGAGCTTCCATCGCTTGTCGCGAACGAAACGGCGCTTCGGGCGATTTCCCCATCGCGGATCGTAATGGCAGAAGATCCACTCCCTCGGGCTGCCTTTCTCGCCTCGAAGCTGGGGCATAAAACTCTGGCCGTCAACTTTCATATTCGCCGGAATGTTCGTCCCGGCCGCCTCGGCAAACGTGGGCACAAAATCGCTGAAATCCACGAGGTCGCCGCACACTTTCCCGGCGGGAACGACGCCCGGCTGGTTCGCAATCAGGGGCACGTGCGTTCCTCCGTCCGTTGTTTGGCCTTTGTCCCCCTGGATAACGCCGTCGGGCATTTTCGATCTGATGCTCTTGTGCGTACCGTTGTCACCTGTAAAGATGAAAAGGGTCTTTTCGCGCAGGCCCAACGCTTTCAGCTTATCGACGATCCGGCCGACAATCTTGTCCGTGTAGGCAACCATGTCCGCGAAATACTTCGTGTTACTCTTGTGTTTCTTTTGACTCCAGTCCTCACTATCCGGCGTCGGAACGAAGGGATCGTGCACGAGGGCCATTGGGAAATACAAGAAAAACGGCCCGGCTTGGTGGCGGTCGATAAATTCCAGGGCATAGTCACAGGAAATATCGGGTCCGTACCTGCCCTGAACATCCTCGACGGGTTTTCCGTTTCGAATCATCAACGGATCTTTGTAGCGAGGGCCTCGTTTTATGATCTGCCAAAGGCAATGCTCATCGAATCCCGCCTGAGCCGGCAAACTGCCCGTGCCGCGGACCTCGGCGCTCTGATCGACGCTGCCGTACAATTGCCATTTGCCGACCACGCAGGTCGCGTAGCCGGACCCTCGAAGGAGGTGGCCGAACGTTTTCTGGCTCGGCTCGAGGACGCCGAAGTTGACGTAGTTGCGGAAATTATACTGTCCGGTCATGATCTTGACGCGCGACGGCGTACACAACGGCTGCGAATAGCAATGCTCGAATTTCATACCGGTGCGGGCAAGCTCATCGAGGACGGGCGTTCTATACGATTGGCTGCCGTAACAACCCAGACATTCATACCCCAGGTCGTCGGCCATAATGAGAACGATGTTGGGCTTTTTCGACGCACCGCCAAAGCTCTCTTGGAGGCGGCCGCCCAACGTAAGAAACGTCGTTCCCAAGCCAGCCGCTTTGATGAATTGCCGCCGATTGATTTTTGAATTCATAACACTTATGTACCTTAATCCAGCTTGAATTACTTTTTCGCGATGCGCTTGACTAACTGGTCCTCGCCCGGCTTCAGATTCGCCCGATGCCGAGCCACCTCCTTTTGGATATCCTCGATCACGCCCGGATGCTGCTTGGAAATATCGTACTTCTCGGAAGGATCGTGTTCGACGTTGTACAACACGGGGGGATCGTGATGGACCTCCTTATCTCCACGATATCCCGACCGCGTAAAGAAATGCGCCTTGTAAGCGCCTTTGCGCACCGCGTACAGCTTCGTGCCCCGATAGTAGAACATCGTCTTGCGCGGACTTGGGCCCGTACCGAACAGCGCCGGTGACAAATCCAGCCCGTCAACGACCCGGTCGTCCGGCACCTTCGCTCCCCCCAACGTTAGGAACGTCGTATACAAGTCCATCGTGGCGCCCATGTCACACACGACGCCCGGCTTGATCTTGCCCGGCCACCACATAATGCAAGGCTCGCGCATCCCGCCTTCGTACGTGCAGCCTTTGCCTTCTCTGAGCAGGCCCGCGGAGCCGCCCAGCTCGTTGAAGATAAGCCACGGCCCGTTATCCGAGGTAAAGACGACGAAGGTGTTCTCCGCCAGGCCTTCGCGTCGAATCGTATCGAGGATTCGCCCGACGCCATTGTCGATCTCCTGGACGACGTCGCCGTACAGACCTCGCAGGCTTGTGTCTTGAAAATCCTTCGAGGCAAACAGCGGGACGTGAGGCAGGTTGTGGGCCAGGTAGAGGAAGAAAGGTTTGCTCTTGTTTTTCTCGATGAACTTCACAGCCTCTTCAGAATAACGCTTGGTAATCGTGTTCTGGTTGGCGGGACGCTCTATGATCTCTTCGTCTCGCATCAGCGGGACGTTCCAGTATTCGCTTTTCTGCTCGCTAAAGGCCTTGCGTCCCTTGCCGCCCACCCGGTCCATGTCGTTGCTGTAAGGGATGCCGAAGTACGAATCGAAGCCGTTATTCGTCGGTAAGTATTGAGGCAGATGCCCGAGGTGCCACTTTCCGATACAGCCGGTCGTGTAGCCCACCGTCTTGAGGCCTTCGGCGAGAGTCACCTCACGCGCGGGAATGCCGCCGGCGGAATCGGGGAACAGCACACGACGACGACTGCTGCACATCCCGCTGCGAATCGGAAGCCTCCCCGTCAGCAGCGCCGCCCGGCTGGGCGTGCATACCGACGCCCCGACGTAAAAATTGGTCCATCTCTGGCCCTCTACGGCCATCCGGTCCAGATTGGGTGTGCGAATCGTCGGGTGGCCGAAGCATCCCAAGTCGCCATAGCCTAAGTCATCGGCGAATATGATCACGAAGTTCGGCTTCTTCGAGGATCCGGCAGGGACGGTCTGCCTTCTGTCGTTTAGAAAGCTGACTGTCCCCTCTGCCAGACTATAGGGACAGGCACCTTTTGACGGAACAACACCGTCAAAAGGAGCCAGTCCCTTGGGCAAAGCAAGCGCCCCGGCGGCGGCGCCCAGAGCTTTAATGAATTGACGGCGGTTCATGGCTGGCCTCCTGGAAAGGTTCCTATGTCGATTTTCGCGTTATGGTTGTTTTTGACGTGATAACAGGATTATTCTTTTGACGGGATTACAGGATATGCTGGATTTCTTATCTTGTTCATCTCCCGCAAGGGACGCCTGGCGGCGCTGTTATCCCGTCTAATTCGTTAATCTTGTCATCCTGTCTAAACCCGGGAGCCGCCACGCGGGACGGCCTCTACGAATATTTCATGCTTGTATTGTCACTGGGTGTTATAATATCCGGTGGGCGACGATCTTGCAAGAAGGCATTGCCGTCGGAACCGAGTGCGGAATCGTCCGGATACTTCGGTGACGCCCAAAGGGCCGGCGTTACTTGATGAGCCGAATGGTCAATGGATAGCGATAGGGCAAGCCGTTGTTGGCCTTGATGGCCGCGATGATCAGGAAGACCAGGTCGATGATCGCCACCACGCCTAAGGTGAAGAAGCCCACGCAGATGAGACACAAGGGAATGCTCAGGAGAAAATAGATGCCGATGGAAATCTGGAAGTTCACGGCCTCTTTCCCATGCGCATCCACGAACGGGTACGGCTCCTTCTTGAGTTGCCAGACGATCAACGGCGCGATGATGCCGGAGAGAATGACGGGTATCACAAATCCGGCGAGGCCTGCAAGGTGACAAAACATCGCCCACGTGCGAGCGTCCTGGCTAATGGGCTGGTCCGTTGGTTCCGCTCCGGCGTTGTCCGCCGTCTGCGCAGTATCGTTCATCTCTACCATGATTCGTCCCCATCCACTTCTTAGCGAATACGCGGGCCGGCGTCGCTCACGTCGAT
>CAYZAH010000223.1:5225-6689 GCA_964475805.1 uncultured Pirellulales bacterium
GACTCGAACGTGAAGTCCGACGATTTGGGAAACGTGATCCTGACGTCCGCGTCGTTCACGAAGACGTTATTGCGAATGGTATTGTTGTGGGCCATGTGATTATGAGAAGGTCGCACGACGCCGACGGAAAGGTTGCCTTCCACGAAGCAGTTTTCGCACCGCTCATCGAGGTAGTACGCCGAAGCGCCGTAGCCGCCCGTGTCTGTAATGTCCCGGATGAAATTGCCACGGAGTACAAGGCCCTTACCGGCGAAGCAGTAGATGCCGCCGCCATCGTGCAATTCCTGCATCGCGTGGTAGATCAGGTTGCGCTCGATGTGGTTCCTTTCGCCGCCGCAGTTAATGGCGGTGTAGGGGCACTCGTGAATTTCGTTGTGGGTGAGCTGACAATCCCTGCCGCCGCCTTGCAGAGCGATGGCGCTGGGATAGGTCAGACCAACGTCGTGGATATGATTGTCGGACACGATACATCCGGTTCCCCCGCATCGAATGCCGCACGCGCCGGCGTGGTGGACGTGACATTGTTCGATACGCAGGTTGGTGCCCGAGGCTTTGATTCCCTGTCCGCCCACGTTGACGATTTCCAATCCGATCAGGTGACAGTTCTCGGCGGAGTTTATGGAGACCGCCCCATCGTACCGGCCCGCCCCGAAGCCGCCCGTCTCCAGCGGTGTCGTGGTCACCGAAAGAGTAAGGCCGCGGAGGGTGACGTCCCTGACGGGATTTCCTCTCGTACCCTGAATCTTGATGATAGACTCGATGGTGGGCGCGATAACCTCGGCCTTGGCCATATCCTCTCCGGGCAAGGGCCAGTAGACCAGCTTGCCCGCCGTGCGGTCGAGATACCATTGTCCCGGCCGCGTCATTCCCTCGCGAATGTTCCAGATGACGTACTTGTGGACGCCGAACGCCCCCGGCGGATGGCCGGCGGGCTTGGCGAAGGTCAGCGTGTGCGATTCGGGGTCTATGGCTTTCAGGCCGACCAGGGATTCGTCCCACATGTGGTAGACGGTGACTTCGGCGTTGTTGACGTCCAGCCAGGGGCCGATGTCCTCGGGGCGGTACTTCAACGTCGTGAGTTCCTCCGTCGTCGGCTTGCGTTTCCAGCCGCCACCCGTGGTGCTCATCCAGGGAACGTCGAACCGGCTCAGGTGCTCGAAGAATCCCTTCTCGGGCAGCCGGGCGCGCGGGCAGAACCGCCCGTTTACAATCAGAGTGCGGAAGTCCCATTGTCTCTCTTTAACGCCCGGCAGGGCAACCGAATAGAAATGCTCACCGTCCTTCTTCCACCCGCTCGTTTTCCTTCCACCATAGAGACACACCATAGCTGCCGGCGCCGATTCGATGGTCAGACCCGTATCGCGGCTATCTAACACGAGCGGCTCACCAAAGAAATATCGTCCGGCTTTCACAACGACCTTGCGCGGCTGTTTGGCGCCCTGTGTTCGAGCCGCCCGGCAAGCG
>CAYZAH010000224.1:0-6668 GCA_964475805.1 uncultured Pirellulales bacterium
TCGGTAACTGTCCGGGGTCGTTGTACGGGAAAAGGGCTTGCTGCGCTCCGTCCTTATCGATCACCTGGCGAAAATAGCCTTGCTGGTAGAGCAGCCCCACTGCAACCACGGGCACCCCCAAATCGCTGGCGGCTTTGAGCTGATCGCCGGCCACATTGCCCAGCCCGCCCGAATAGATGGGGAGCGCTTCGCTCAACATGAATTCCATGCTGAAGTACGCGACGCAGCTCAAGGGAGCCTTCGGATGATCTTGCTGGAACCACGCGGGCGCCTCCATCGTTTGCCGCCTCGTCTGCACGAGAGCATCCACGTTCTTGCGAAAGACGGGATCGGCCAACACACGCTCGATCTGGTCCCTCGATACCGTTTGCAGGACAACCCAGGGGTTTTGAGTGAACTCCCAGAGTTCGGGATCAAGCTGCCGCCACACTTCGTCGGCGTAGTGATTCCATGACCAGCGCATATCCAGAGCAAGCTCGGCCAGGGAATCGAATCCCTCGACTTCCGCGGGAAGAAGGCTGTATATCGGGTGGCTGACACGCGTCTGTTTGCTCATAGTTTCTCCTTCATTTTTTTGATTGAATCCCCGGCCGTTGCGGGGACGCCTGTCTCACGCCGTTGTGCTTCTGCTTTCGTCTTCATTAAAGAGTGACTTGGCTTAAAAAGTGCGCACTCGCCGAAAGAGAGAGGTCGTACCATTATCAGCTTTCAATACAAGTTCGTCTTTTTTGAACGCCACGATCGTGCTTGAGGTAATCCTGTTCTCCAAACGCTCGTTTTTCGCACCAGTGATCCTCAGAGTGATGATTGCGCCGGTAATGTTCCACGTTCCGCGAATCGTCCCTGTCACACCTTGAGAAAGAGTATTAGCAATGAATCCCCCGGGATGCAGTTGGCAGACGAACGTGCCATCACCATTGATTGACATTGTCTCTCTCGAATCGCCAACCGTGCCCTGCCAGCGCCCGACGATTTTCGTCGAATATTCCGCTTCCGGGACAGGCGTTGAATGGTTCGCACAGGACGCCAGGAAAAATCCCAAGACGACCGCTACGATTGGCATTACTCGGGGTATGCAGTTAGGTTTCATACAATCAGCTCCTTTCATCATTTACCCTTGAGGTCTGTTGTGGACAGAGCAGCCGGCGCAATAGCGTCGTTCACGATCGTTTGCGCTTCCTCCAGGATGCGGCGCAGATGGTCCGCTCCCCGGAAGCTCTCTGCATAGATTTTGTAGATATTCTCGGTCCCCGACGGACGCGCCGCGAACCATCCGCTGTCGGCTATTACCTTCACCCCGCCGATGGGCGCGCCGTTGCCCGGCGCTTCGGTGAGAAAAGTCTGGATTTTTTCGCCCCCCAGTTCGGTGAGTTTAAATTGCCCGGGTGAAAGTTTCGCCAGCAGTTTCTTTTGATCCGGAGTGGCCGGCGCCTCAACACGATCGTAAACCGGCTCACCAAACTCGCGCGCGAGTTCGCGGTAGATCTCGCCGGGATCGCGGCCCATCCGGGCTGTGATCTCCGCCGCGAGCAAAGCCGGGATGATTCCGTCTTTATCCGTCGTCCAGACGCTGCCATCCAGACGGACGAAAGACGCTCCCGCGCTCTCCTCGCCGCCAAAGCCAAGCGAGCCGTCAAGCAAGCCGTCAACGAACCACTTGAAGCCGACCGGGACCTCACAGAGCTTCCGGCCAAGCTTCGCGGCAACCTGATCGATCATCTGGGTGCTCACCACCGTCTTGCCGACCGCAGCCTCCTTGCGCCATTTCGGCCGATGCTGGAAGAGATAGAAGATGGCGACCGAAAGGTAGTGATTGGGCGGGAGTAAACCCGCGCTCCTGGTGACAACCCCGTGCCGGTCATGGTCGGTATCACAAGCGAAGGCCACCTCGAATTGATCCTTCAGGCCGATCAACCGCTGCATCGCATAAGGCGAAGATGGGTCCATGCGGATCTGGCCGTCCCAATCGACCGTCATGAAACGGAAGGTCGGATCGACGGCCTCGTTGACGACCGTGAGGTTCAGCCCGTAGCGCTCGGCAATCGGCCCCCAATAGTGGACGCCGGCGCCACCGAGCGGATCGACCCCCAAGCTGATCTTTGCACCGCGAATCACATCCATGTCAATCACGTTGCCGAGGTCGCTCGTGTAGGCGTCGAGGTAGTTGTGCCGGTGGGTTGTGGAGGCCCGAAGCGCCTTCTCGAAGGGAATCCTTCTAACACCCCTCAGGCCACTTTCGAGAAACTTATTTGCCTTCACCTCGATCCAGTCCGTGACGACTGGCTCAGCCGGCCCGCCGTTTGGTGGGTTATACTTGAAGCCGCCGTCATGGGGCGGATTATGCGAAGGCGTGATGACGATGCCATCGGCAAGACCCGTTTTCCGCCCGCGGTTGTACGTCAGTATCGCGTGCGAAACGGCGGGGGTCGGGGTATACTCATCACCTTCCGCGATCATGACTTCCACGCCGTTGGCCGCCAGCACCTCCAGCGCGCCGGCAGCAGCCGGCACGGAGAGGGCATGCGTATCCATGCCCAGGAACAACGGGCCGTTGATCTTCTGGTGCGCCCGGTACAGGCAAATGGCCTGACTTATCGCCAGGATATGCCACTCGTTGAACGCCTTATCGATTGCAGAACCACGGTGCCCCGACGTGCCAAACGCGACCCGTTGCTCCGGCACCGAGGCGTCAGGCGTCTCGGCATAATAGGCCGTGACGAGTCTGGGCACGTTCACCAGCATCCCTGGCTCCGCTGGCTTTCCTGCAAGAGAGCTTACTTTCATCCTAATTCTCACTTCTTGTTTGCAGCCTTCTTCGTCGCCGACCGCCCAATTGCCTCGTGATATTTCCTGCGGATGTCCGCGATGTTCACGGTCGGCTCTGGAAGCTCGATGCCGAGTCTTGCCATCGTCTCGACGATGATCTGTGAGATCGCGAGGTCGCGGAACCATTTGTGATCGGAAGGAATCACGAACCACGGCGCATCGTCCGTGTTGCACTTGCCGAGCGCGTCCTCATAGGCCGCCTCATAGTCGGCCCAGTACTCTCTTTCCGAATAATCCGCCTCACTGATCTTCCAGTGTCGCGCGGGGTCGTCGAGCCGCTGTTTGAAGCGTCGCAGTTGCTCTTGCTTGCTGATGTGCAGGAAGAATTTCACAATGTGCGTGCCATTCGCTACGAGACGCCGCTCGAAGTCGTTGATCTGCTCATAGCGCTTCGACCAGACGTTCTTCGGAACCAGATCGTGGACACGTACGATGAGCACGTCCTCGTAGTGTGAGCGGTTGAAGATCACGACCTCGCCCCGTTTGGGGGCTTGGTGCTCGATCCGCCACAAGAAATCGTGCGCGAGTTCCTCCGGCGACGGCTGCTTGAAGCTGACGACGCGGCAGCCTTGCGGATTCATCGATCCGATCACATGCCGGACGACCCCATCCTTGCCACCGGCGTCGGGGGCTTGAAGACAGATCAACAGCGAGCGTTTCTGTTCGGCGTAGAGCCGAAACTGCAACTCGTCCATCTGCCGTTGGAGTCTCTCGATCTTCGGAAACGCGGATGCTTTGTTTTCGTGCTGGTCGGCAACGTCCGGATCGAAGTCTTTGAGCCGCACGCGTTTTCCCGGCGTGACGCGAAATCTCTTGCCATAGTTCATTCGTTCACTCCCAAATCGATCAGGCTCATTTCACAAGTGAGACTCATGTCTCCGAATCTCGTGATCCACGCGATCGTTGTTCCACGGCCGCTATCAGCATGTCGAACGGCTTATTGAATTTCTCGACGCCTTCGTCCTCAAGTTGCCGGGTCACCTGGTCCAGAGCAATCCCGAACTCCGGCAAGTGCTTCAATACGCGTGCCGCTTCGCCCACGTCCTTTTCGAGACGGGCTTGCGGAACACCGTGATCGCGGTAGGCATCCAGGGTGTCCATCGGGGCCGTGTTGACCGTCTCCGGTCCGATGACGGCCTCGATGTATTTCACGTCACTGTAGTTCGGGTTCTTGGCGCCCGTGCTGGCCCAGAGCAAACGCTGGGTACGAGCACCCTGAGCCGCCAGCTTCGTGAACCGGTCGCTGCCGAAGATCTCTCTGTAGATTTGATAGGCCGTCTTCGCGCTGGCGATGGCAGATTGGCCGAGCGTTCCCAATTGTCTCAGAGGATTGTTTTTCATATTCTTGTCTCCCGGCCTTCGAGTTCCCCCACTTTGGCCAGACGGCGACGATGACGTTCCGCTCCGCTGAATCGTGCATGAAGAAATGTCTCCACCAATTCCCAGGCGAGCGAATGGCCGACCACGAGGCCGCCAAGGCAGATCATGTTCATGTCATCGTCCTCAACCCCCTGATGAGCCGAGAAAGTCTCATGAATCAAGCTCGCACGTGCACTTGCCACTTTGTTGGCGGCAACGCACGCCCCCACGCCGCTGCCGCAGATGGCTATGCCGCGATTCACCTCCCCGCGAGCGACTGCACGGGCCAGGGGTATAACAAAATCCGGATAATCGTCATCCGGCTCCGGCTGGCGATCACCAAATTCGGTCACTTTGTAGCCGGCCTTGCCCAACCTCTGAACGAGGTATTCCTTCAATTCAAACCCTCCATGGTCGGCTGCGACTCCGATGTGTTCCGGAGTTATCGGCAGCATTTCCCTTGGATCAGTCATTGGCCGTTCCCTTCAACACGGGATATCTCGTTCGCAGACATTTCCCGAACTGAATCCACACTAGCGCATCACAACCGGTCCGGGAGCTAAATCGCCAAACGGGATGGCTCCGCCTTGCGAGGCCAAGCTGTTCAAAATTACGTCCCGTTCCGTATCCTTCTGGCGTAAGACGCTGTGCTAAACTCCAACAGGCTCTGTGTGGTGCACATCGGATTCAATGGCTTTCGTGTTCTCGATGATTTTCTTGGCATTGGCCACTTCATCGGCTGTACCATGTGCGACTATAAGATATTTGCCTGCCTTGATCGCCGTCTCATACTTCAGCACACTGTCTTTGGGGATGCCAATGCTGTAAAGGGCAGCACCTAATGCGCTGAGACCTCCAACAACTACAGCGCCTTCCAGTGCTCCAACCAGCCAGGCCACCAACGGGCCTGCAACCAAAACCGGCCCAATTCCGGGAATCAGAAAGAACGCCGACCCGAAGAGTAAACCCCACAGTCCACCCCAGAATGCGCCCAGCTTACCCCAGTACTTCATCCGGTCGCCCGTGTTGTAGTATCCCACCACCTGCTCGTCAGAGTGGTAGTCTTTACCCACGAGGGACAGCTTCTTGATATCAAAGCCGGCCTTCTGGAGTTCCTTGACGGCGTGCTCGGCACCTGTGTGGTCGTTGAAAATCGCTACAGTCGAATTCTGCTTTGCCATGATGTGAATCTCCTATTCATTGTGTTCGCGTCCTTGAGCTTGGATTTCATCGAGATCTTCCAACGGGGAAGACTCCGTTGATTCTCTATTGTTCCCGCACAGGTCCAGATCATATGGACAATACGCCATGGTCTGGTCCTCGTTCATGAGGTATAACTCTGCATAGAGCCATTGGCGGTACCTGTTGTGAGTCATAGCGGCCTTCAAGAAGCGAATCGCCGGAGCGGCGACGGTCTTTCTCAACGTTCGATGTGATCTGTTTTGTCTCTTCGCCCATGTTCGTGACCGGCACGACAATTGCCTTCCTGTGGTCAATCCATAAACCTGCGCCATGTGTGCGCAAATGGGTTTCTCGCTTGCAGCCGATGGCGGATTCACGTCGTGCGCTGTGGGTGGTTACCGGCATTCCCAACATAAAGGCAACATCGTTGCTTATAATGCCACCTTCATCGCAATACAGGTGAAGGACGGGCCCTGGGGTCGAACCCCCACCAATCTGGACGGCCGAGGCGCTATTTGATGACAGAAGCGGTACACCACCCGGCAATGTCGTCGATCGGGACAAGAAGGAGCGCCCATCGAGCCCACCTGCGTTCGTTTTCATAGGTCTCAACTCCTCGCGGACCGACTTGGAGTCTTTGATCGCCCCATACATAGCCCGATGCACGACGCATTCGGCATTTCCCTATACTTGCGTCGCGGACACACTATCTACTATAGGGAAATTACGCAATCAGGCTTGTGAAATTCCCTATGGTGAAACCTGGAGCGCCTTGCTACACTGTACTATGTTATTATGTGTAATGAGGTCGATCGTAATCCAGCGATGTGGATGTGCCGTCGGATAAGACAGTTGTCTAATGGGGAGCGCAGCCATATCACTGATGGGACGGTCGGATGATAGCGGATACGTCTGTGCCGAGAGGTGAGGCCATTGTCTCAGCCAAAAGGGCATGGCTGCGCTTGTCAACCATCAATAGGACCACTGTCAAAACACAGAGTTCATTATAAATGCTCATTGAAAACTTCATAAATGGGACCGCTGTAGTGAATGTGTATTCTGAAAGTTGGTCAATAGCGCCGGGATCATCCATGCTTTCACTGATTAAATGATCCAGCGATAGACCATCTCTGTGGTGACAGAAGCAGGGCGGTGACATCATTTAGAATCTATGCCGCGTCTGTTAGCCGATAGCCAGTGACTCTGGTTTCTTTGAACAAATGTCGCTGGATATGGTGCGGGACTGTCTTGGAATCACGCTCTGGCTTCTTGGGATTTCTGTCATAGTAAACATCATCAGG
>CAYZAH010000225.1:0-6656 GCA_964475805.1 uncultured Pirellulales bacterium
GGGTTCACGATGTTTTGAGCCAGAAAATACTGTTGCAGGACGACTTCGCTGACGTTGAAGTAAACGTCTATGGGCTGCGTTTGGACGACGGTGGTGAGAAGCGTCTGGACGCCGGCGCCGACGAGGTTTCCCGGATCGACGTATCGCTGACTGATCTTGCCCGTCAGCGGGCTGGCAATTCTCGTGTAGCTCAGATTGAGATTCGCGTTGCTCAGTTGTGCTTTGGCAGTCATGACCTGGGCCTGTGCCTGGTCCCGGGCCGCTTTGGCGGTGGTAAGCTGCTGTTTGCTCACGGCGTTTGTTTGTATGGCCTTTTCTATTCGTTCGTAGTCTTGCTGTGTGCTTTCAAGGGCCGCCTGGCCTGAAAGAAGCTGGGCCTGTGCCTGGTCACGCGCGTCTGTATATTGATTGGGTTCGATTGTGAAAAGCAGATCACCCTGCTTAACGTGCTGTCCGTCCTTGAAATCAATCGTCAAAAGAAAACCTTCCACCCTTGCCCGTATATCGACCTGTCTGAGTGCTTTGACGTTTCCGGTGAATTCGTAGAAGTCCTCGACGTCCCGAATCTCAGGCAGGGCGACAGGCACTTCCGGAGCACGTTGCATAGCTTGCTGAGGCGGGGGCCCGGGCCTTCTCGAAACGAAATACCAAATGAGCAGAGCGGCGCCGGCTATGATCAAAACCGTTACGACATAAGTGAATTTTCTCTTCATAGAAATGGTACCCGTTCTTCAAACTGGAATTCTATCGCCGCCGATTTGATGTGATAATGGCAACGTTAGCTGCTGGAATTTGGATTTTTCATTTCCAGGCTTTGGCAACCTGCGCCAAAAGCCTTGTATATCGCAACGAGATCCTGAAGGAGCAAACCGTTGCTTGCGGCGAGGCTGTCCTGCTGAACGAAGAGCGCTCTTTGAGTATCGAGAACGTTTTGAAAATCGGTCAGCCCGTTCTGATATAGATTCTGGACGAGATCGACGGAGCGAAGGGATGCGGTGACGGCGTCCTGGAGCGATTGCTGACGTTTTGCCTGTTGCACATAAGCGTACATCGCATTTTGCACGTCTTCGACGGCGGTTAAAACCGTGTTCTGCCAGTCGGCAAGCAGGCCGGCAGTGAGAGCCTCCTGGATCTTTATGTTGTTTCTTATTCTGTTCCCCTGGAAGATGTTCCACGTCAGCCCCGGCCCGTACGAATAGGATTTGTTATCCGTGACGTTGCCGAGTCCCGAGAACTTCAGCGCCTGCGTTTGCAGTATGCCGGAAAGCTGCAAAGCGGGGTACAGATCGGCTTTTGCCACACCGATGGATGCGGTCTGCGCCGCGAGGAGTCGTTCGGCCCTTCGGATGTCTGGCCGCTGTCGCAACAGATTGGCCGGAAGGGAGATTTCTATGTTTTCTTTCACAGGCGACAGCGGCCTAAGAGCGTTCAATTCATTTCTCAGGGAGCCGGGCTGTTCCCCGAGCAGAACGGCGAGACGGCTCAAAAAAGCCTCTTCGGCGATGAGCAGTGCTGGAATCTCCGATTCCGTGCTTGCCAAGTTGAACTCGGCCTGCCTTACATCGAGCTCGCCGACGATTTCCGCCTGATAGAGATTCTTGGTCAGCTCCAGCGTTTTGCGCTGAACCTCTACGTTGCTTTTGGCGTATTTGATCCGCTCCTGGGTGGTTCGTAAGCCGATGTAATTGGTGCAAACGTCGGCAAGCAGTGTGACCATGACGTCGCGATAGTCTTCGACGCTGGCCTCATAGGTGGCCTGCGCGGACTCGACGGAACGTCTTATCTTCCCGAACAGATCGATTTCCCAGAGGAAGTCGAGGCCGGAGGAGTACAAGTCGATGGGTTTTGCCGACGCCGCAACCTGGGCGGTTCCGCTTGCCAACACACGCTTGTACGACCCCGTGGCGCTGACGCTCGGATAGTACTGTCCAGCCACAAAGTCACGCGAGGCTCTCGATGCTTCGACCGCATAGAACGCCGCCTTGACGTTGCGGTTATTCTGAATGGCCCGTCGGACCAGGCCATCCAGCTCCTCATCATTGAAAATCTTCCACCATCCTACGTTGTTCGCGTCGGGCACGGTTGAAAAGACGTTCGGGGAGCTGTACGTCCATTCCTCCGGCATCTCCATCTCGGGCGGCTTGTAATTGGGACCGACGGTGCAGCCGGCAACCAGACACACGACGCCGGACCATAACCATCGGCGCACCCGAATAATGATTTTGAGATGAATCGACCGAGTTTTACTCATTCACAGCGTATTCGACGACGGCTTCCTTACTGAGAAGATGCTTCCAACCGAACTTGTGCCTTTTCGTTTTGATGCATGGCAACCGCCGCTGAAATCAGGGACAGGTGGGTAAGCCCTTGGGGAAAATTCCCGAGCATCCGATCGGTTTGCACGTCGAATTCTTCAGAAAACAGGAGTAGATCGTTCGCGGTTGCCAGGGCCGCTTCGAAAACCTCGCGTGCTTCATCCAGCCGACCTTGCCCGGCCAGGCATTCCGCCAGCCAGAATGAGCAAGCCAGAAACGCTCCTTCCTTTCCTTCCATTTCATCAATTCCATAAGGATAGCGGCGTATCAGCCCATCATCGGATAATTCCCTCCTGATGGCGTCGGTCGTGCGGATCATCCTCTCATCGTCATACGCGACGAATCCCACGAGAGGCAAGAGCAGCAGGGCGGCGTCTATTTGAGGATAATCGAAAGCCTGGATGAAGATTCCCTTCTTGGAATCATAACCATTTTCTTCGACCGCCCGGCGAATCTCGTCTCGCGTCTTGCTCCAGGTGTCCAGCGGCGCGTTGCGTTTCAAGTCCTTCGCCAGTTTGATCCCGCGGTCCATCGCCGCCCAGCACATCACTTTGGACTGAACAAAATGGCGAGGTGATCCTCGCATCTCCCAGATACCTTTGTCGGTCTGGGACCATTGCGTCGCGGTTCTATTGACCAGCGATTGAAGAAAATTCCAATAGTCATCATCGGGGGAGCGGCCGTGGAGATGCCATTGCCAGGCCAGATCGAGAAGCTCACCGTACATGTCGAGTTGTACCTGGCTCTCAGCCGCATTACCGGCTCGAACGGGACCATCACCGTCATATCCTTCCAGCCCTTCGATTTCAAACTCGTGGAGCCGCCGCTCTCCGCCCACGCCGAAGAGAATCTGCAATTGGTCGGCGCTTCCGGCCGCGCAGCGTTCGATAAAGCGGCGGAAACCGTCCGCTTCCTTGACGTATCCAAGCTCGAATAGTGAACGGACGGTGAAAGAAGAATCTCGAATCCAGGAGAATCGATAGTCCCAGTTGCGTGAGCTTTTCGGCGCTTCAGGCAACGACGTCGTCGCTGCGGCGGCGATTGCTCCCGTGGGGGCGTTGGTGAGTCCTTTTAGAACAATGGCGGACCGAAGCACATAGTCCGACCAGCGACCGTCGAAGGTATAACGAGCCGTCCAGTCACGCCACCAGTCAATGGTCTGCTGCAAACGCCCGTCCAGTTCTTCGGCTGAAGGCGCCTTCACGGAGGTGCCGTCGAGATTCTCAGGCTGATTCCACACAAAAGACAGCCGCTTACGCTGGCCTTGCCCGATAGTGAATCGGCTTTCAAGATTGTGACGCTCTTTTGTGTCGAGCGCAATGTCCCCGGAAATGAAAAGGCCGTCGCTCCCACCGATAGCGGTATGACTTCCGTTCCTGGTCTTGCGGATCCACGGTTGGATGCTTCCGTAATCGAAACGCGGAGCGATTTCCACCTTGATGTCAACGGTTCCCTCGATCCCCTCGACGATTCTCAGAAGCTGGTTGTGGGGATGATGCATTCCTCCTTCCCGCATTGTGAAACAATCCAGCAGCCTGGCCCTCCCGCTTTCCGTGGCAAAGGTCGTCTCAAGGATCAGGCTGTCACCCAGGTATCGACGGGAGACCTTGAACGCGGAAGAGGGGCAAATCATGCAGTAGCCTCCGCGGTCCCAGCCTAACAGCCGTCCAAAACAGCTCTTCGAGTCGATCCTGGGCATACAGCACCAATCGACCGAGCCCGACGCGGACACCAGAGCCGCAGAATGACAATCGCTGATGTAACCGTAATCGGAGATTGGAGGGTATTTTTTCATGTTCAGCGTTTAGAGATTCGTCAGCTTCAATATCAACTGCACAACCGGCCCCGGCCAGATGCCGAGAAAGAACAATGACAGAAAGAGCACAGCAAGCGCCACCGTACCCAGCCAGAAAGGAGACGGCTCCAGGAGAGCTTGTTTCGGTTCCGGCTTTTCCTCATCCGACGTCCTGCTGTACAAGGCCACCGTCACTCGAAGGTAATAGAACAGTCCGATCACACTGTTGATAACCAGGATGATGAGCAAGACCCATAATTTCATCTTTGCCCCGGCGGCGACAAGGTAGAACTTGGCGATGAATCCCGCCGTCAGGGGAATGCCCGCTAATGAGAGCATTGCAGCCGTAAGAGAAATCGCCAATATCGGATGGCGGAAGGCCAATCCTCTGTAATCCTCGATAAGCTCCAAATCAGTTTCGCCGCCCGACAAAAACGTGATGATGCCGAAAGCCAATAGTGTGGTTGCGAAATAGGCGGTCAGGTAGAAGATCGATGCGGCTATCCCCATCGAACCACCCGCGATCACCATCAGGAGCAGGTATCCGAAATGGGCGATCGACGAATAGGCAAGCACGCGCTTGATGTTATTCTGCATTAACGCCGTTATGTTTCCGAAGAACATGGAGGCGACCGCCATGACGGCGAAAATGTAGAACAGCGCGTCGTGACTGGGTATGTTAATACCGGAAAAGTAACGCATGAGCACCGCGAAAACCGCTCCTTTGGAAACTGTCGCCAGAAAGCCTGCGACGGGAGCGGACGCGCCTTGGAAAACATCCGGCGCCCAGAAGTTGAAGGGCACGAGCGCCAGCTTGAAGCCGATGCCGATCATGACCATGGCCGTGCCTGCCAGAAAGAGGATCGGAGCGGGTCCGTTCGAGCTCGACGCTACGGCCGAAGCCGCCTCAAACGTCATCGTGCCTGAGGCGCCGTAGACCAGCGCGGTTCCGAACAGCAAGAAAGCGATGGATATCGCCGTTAGAACGAAATATTTGACGCCGGCTTCCACGTTGGGTCCCGTCCCCGCATACGCGATCAGAACGTATAACGACAGGCTTAGTAGCTCGATTCCAACGAACAGCGAAGCGAAATGGGTCGCGCCGGCAAGCACCGCCGAACCCAATGTCGCGGCCAACAAAAGAACATAATACTCTTCCCGTACGGTGTGCGTATGTTTGAGATAGCTATAAGACTGGATGCACGCGATCAACGCGCCGGCATAGATCAGGCCCATGTAGAAACGCGCGTACCCATCGACAACTAACAGTTGTGTAACCTGGCGGGTTTGCTGGCCGGAACCGTAAACAACGGCGGCTAAGGAGGCTGCCAGGGAGATCATCGCCACAATCAATGTGAGCACATGAGAGCGTGCGAACGCTATCAGCAGCGTCAGCACGACGATGGCAACAGCCGGAATGATTAACGGAAGAATAGCGAGAATGTCGCCGGAGGTCATTCTTTCTCTGTGGGGTGAATTATTTCTTGAGGAGTTTTCATTCTAAGCGTCGATGTGTTCGTATGTCGATACACCGCGACGGTATCGCTCTGCGCTGTCGTGGTTTTTGGAGCTTTGCTCTTTTCCAAAGCGGCTCTCGACGTGTTCAGGACAGTTTGCGGGAAAAGGCCGATCCATATCAAGCCGACGGCCAGCACCGACAGGTTGAGCATTTCACCAAAGCGAAGATCGGTGGTTTCCCGTGGCTGTCTCAAGGGGCCCAGAAGGACACGGTAGACCAGATAGAGTGAATAGATCAGGGAAAGGACAAAACCGAAGGCTGCCACGCCCGCGAACCACGGATAGACTTTGAACGTTCCCGCCAGGACCAGAAATTCGCCGATGAAATTGGCGAGTCCGGGCAATCCCAACGAGGCTAACGCGAAGAAGAGCGTCATTACCCCCATGCGCGGCACGACCGACCATAAGCCGCCGAGTTCCGTTATGTCCCTTGTCTCGAATCTCCGCTGGAGAGCCCCGATGATGATGAACAGCGCCCCCGTGCTCAGGCCGTGGGCGAGCATGATAATCACCGCGCCTTGCAAAGACGTTTGAGTGCCTGCGAATATCCCCACGAGCACGAAGCCAAGGTGGCTGACGCTGGTATAGGCGACGAACCGTTTCAGGTCCCGTTGCGCGAAAGCCATCGTGGCCCCATAGAAAATGCCGACCACTCCCAGCACAAGAGCGACGAGCGTCAACGGACTCGATGCCTCCGTCAGAAGGGGAAGTACGAACCGGATGATGCCGTACGCGCCTGTTTTCGCCAAGAGTCCCGCGAGTATCACGCTGCCGGCCGTCGGCGCCTCTGTATAGGCGTGCGGCAGCCAGACGTGAACGGGCACAACGGGCAGTTTGACGGCAAACGCGATAAAGAAGCCGAGAGCGATGAAAAGCCCCCAATTCGGGGAGCCGCCCAGAATCTGCGGGTAATCGAAGGTGTACTGTCCCGTCTTATTCCCGTGAATCCAATAGAGCGCAATGATCGAAAGCAACATGAACAGGCCGCCCGCCTGCGTGAAGATGAAGAACTTGAGCGTGGCATAGAC
>CAYZAH010000226.1:0-6654 GCA_964475805.1 uncultured Pirellulales bacterium
CAACGTGGAAGGCATGGACATCCCGCTTGGCAGTGCCAACGTCATCGTATGTGAACAGCTCTCTTGAGGAAAGATCTTCTCCGGATTCACTCTAGAGATCGTTCAAATGATTAACTAAGGCATCAGGACTGTCTGCTATTTTTGGAATGCCTCGTTCAATGGACTGGTAGACTCTGGTAAGCCCGCTAATAGTATCGTCGATGGTCATGATCTATTGAACCTTCAAATCTCTCGAACTGCGATTACCCACTGAGCCACATATTAGATAGAATACCACGTTTGCCTCGAGACGTAAAGCTTTCTTGTGGCCGAGCGAAGATTTATCCGTCCGTACGCCCTCAAAAAATAATTTGAAAACAATCAAATATTCCTTGAATGTTCAGCCGATAGAGATAAGATAGATCTATGTGGTATTGAAATGAATGCCTAATGAAGCGTTGAGTAAACGGAATCAACAACGACCAATCTCAGCCGCACGCCTATCATTAATCGTCATTTCTTTGATACTGTTGGCTTTTGCTGACGAAGGTGGTTCGCGTATATAGAAGATGTCGTTGCCTTAAAAATGGGCAACACAGAAAGACGCCATGACCCCCTATATCCTGGCCGGTGCCGTTGTCCTTGCGGCGAAGTGGGCTATATCCCTCCTCTTTATAATGGTTTATCGCGGCATGGGATTTCATCAGCCCAATCCCCTGACTCCTTTCAAAGAAGAGATCGTAAGGGCGGTGGTCAACATCTTGTCGAATATCGCGGCTGTATACGTTCTTGTCGTTCTTTTCGACACTCTGGAACTTCAGCCGGCTATGGCCATGTTGGCCGTTCCATTGATTATTGGTTTGCTCTGGAGCTATTACAATCTACGAAGAGCCAGACGAGGTATTCCGCCAAGCAGGCAGGTTGGTATGGTCTTTGATCGGCTTAGAGAACAAGTGGAAAGTCAATATGGCAGGGAGATAGCGGAATCGGTTGCCGGGGAAAAATCAAAGAAGAGATATCTCATTCGCAGTGAATGCGCGTATTTAGCAGGTAATGTGTTCGGAACAATATTGGGCGCCCTTGTGTTTCTTCGCAAAGTGGCTTTTTTCTAAATCATGCGTCCGGAAGGTGAGAAATCGAACTTGTGTATACAAACCCTCGTATTGGGCTCATAAAGGACGGTATACGTGAAAATCTTACAGGGATCCGATTTTTCGATTTTGAATATCCCATATTTCGTTTATTATGTCTGGTAAGAAAGACGATAGAGATATTAGAGAGTTGGCTGTCATATTTATTAAAAGCTTGAGTAAGGCAGTATAAGGCCGGTTTTAGCGAGTTTGAAAAACTAGTTCGAAGCGAAGAGTTGTACATTGCACCATCGCATTTACAGCCTGGGAAATTCTGATCGTTATGAGTCAATCCGGTTGATTGGCCTGATCGCATCGCTCGCCTCCTGCTAATTTAGATAGATCGCCACGACCCACCCATTACCCACCTCTACTCGTGATTAGGTAATTTGGTTTAGGAGCGCGATCATGAAGATACTTCTCGTCAATCCGGAAGTCCCCCCAACCTTCTGGAGTTTCAAAAACGCCTTAAAGTTTATTTCGAAAAAGGCCATTCTGCCGCCTCTGGGATTATTGACGGTGGCCGGGCTGTTGCCCCGGGATTGGGAAAAAAAGTTGGTTGACTTGACCACAACGAAATTACGAGACCGAGACATTCGGTGGGCGGATTATGTATTCATCACCGCCATGCTCATCCAGCGAAAATCTGCGGATCAAGTCATTGAGCGATGTCAGACGATGGGAACCAAAGTCGTCGTGGGCGGCCCTCTTTTCACCAGTCTACCCGAAGAGTACGTGCACGTGGATCATTTAGTGCTCAAAGAAGCCGAATTGACGTTGCCGCTCTTCGTACGGGACGTTCAAAACGGTTGTCCAAGAAAAATGTACACTACACACGAAAAAGCGGATCTACATCAGACCCCGATTCCCCTTTGGAATCTGGTCAAGATGAAGAAGTACGCCATGATGTGCATCCAATATTCACGGGGCTGTCCTTTCGATTGCGATTTTTGCGACGTGACGACATTGTTCGGACACAAAATTCGTCTGAAGACGACGGATCAGGTATTGGGGGAGTTGGAACGTTTGTATGCTCTCGGCTGGCGGGACGAAGTATTCTTTGTCGATGACAACTTCATCGGAAACAAGCACCGTCTGAAAACGGAATTACTTCCCGCGGTGATAAGCTGGATGAAAAAGAGGCGATATCCCTTCTCTTTCAATACGCAAGCATCCATCAATCTCGCCGATGATGAAGAATTAATGACCTCAATGGTCCAGGCCGGCTTTAACTGCGTGTTCGTTGGTATCGAGACGCCTAACGAGGAGAGTCTGAGCGAATGCAACAAAGTCCAGAACAAAGGCCGCGACCTGGTGGCCTGTGTCAAAAAAATCCAGCGGTTCGGTATGCAGGTTCAGGCCGGATTTATTCTCGGATTCGACAGCGATAAATCTTCAGTATTCGACAATTTGATTCATTTTATCCAGCAAAGCGGCGTCGTGACGGCTATGGTGGGCTTGCTTAATGCTCCCAGGGGAACGAAGCTCTATAGTAGACTCCTGACCGAAAACAGGCTCTCGATCGCCGCTACGGGGGATAATACAGATTTCTCGATTAACTTTGTGCCTAAGATGGGCGTCGAAAATCTTCGCAAAGGGTATCAAAAAGTTGTCAGCACGATCTATTCACCCAAGAACTATTATGAAAGGGTGCTGACATTTCTCAAGAACTATAAGCCAGGTAGAAATGACAAGCCGAGATATCGACTCTGTGATATAATAGCTTTTCTGAAATCTATCTGGCGTCTGGGAATCATAGGTAGAGGCCGGCTCTCCTATTGGAAACTCATCTTCTGGTCGCTCCGGAGGCCGCGATACCTCCATTTGGCGGTTACCCTTGCAATTTGTGGATTCCATTTTCGCAGAATCTTTGAAGGCTACAGTCAGGTATAAACGGGGAACTGGTTTTTCAAGCTCCTTGAATATTCATAATCCCGTCTCGTTCTCAGATGTTTTTCGCCAGGCGAGCAGTTCCTCGGCCAGTTGCTTTTGCAGGGTCTCGAACCGTGACAGCCCAGCCAGGTTTATCAGCTCGTAGGGGTCCTTCTCAAGGTCGTACAGTTCGATCTCGTCCGTCATAAGGTGGTGTACTAACTTGTAGCGTTCCGTCCGGATGCAACGGACATTCAGCCGGTGTTGCTCCGGGGAGACGAAGGAGGCGAAAATACGGTCACGGTCCCAGGTTCCTTTGCCTTCGTACAGGCCGAGCAGGCTCTTGCCCTCGACGGATTCAGGGACGGGCACGCCGGCCGCGTCGCAGATCGTGGGGAAGATGTCGATTAGGCTGGTCAGGCTGGAATTCTCCGCCCGGCTGCGCTTGAGCCTCGGGTAGCGGACCATCAAGGGCAGGCGGATGCCTTCCTCGTACATCGTTTGCTTTCCTGAAATGCCGTGCGCGCCGAGCGAGATACCGTGGTCGGCCAGGAAGATAACCAGGGTGTCCTCCGAAAGGTTCTTCTCATCGAGCGCGTCGAGGATTCGCCCGATCTGCTCGTCATCGTGGGTGATCGTGCCGTAATAACGACGGCGAACGTCACGGACCCCTTCGGACGTCCTGGGGAAGGGGACCATCTGCTTTTCGTCCCGGAGGTTCGTTCCATGCCAGTCCGTGTAATACCGGAAGGGTTTGGAGCCGTTCATGGGACGGGGCATGAAATTGGGAGGCAGCTCAATATCCTGGGGCTTGTACATCGTCGCGTACTTGTCGGGCGGAGTCCAGGGATCGTGCGGCGTCATATAGCAGACACAGAGCAGGAACGGCTTGTCACCGGCTCGCTGAGCATCGATGAACTCGACGGCGGCGTCGGTGAACAGCTCGGAGTCGAATCGCTCGATCTGGCGTTTCTTCGTTTTCCCGAAGTCTTTGACCATCGGCTTGAAGTGGCCCCCGGCGCCGGGGCCGCCTCCGCCGATATATTTGCCGGAGGTGAAGCCGCGCTGGGAGGGCGAGCCGTCATTGTGCCATTTGCCCGTGTAGAAGGCCTCGTAGCCGGCCTGCGAGAGCAGCCGGGCGAAGTGTTCGGACGACGGCCTGATCGGCATCCCGAAGAACCAGCAGCCGTTTGTCCAGCAGTCCTGACCGGTGAGCAGGGCGGCCCGGCTCGGCGTGCATATCGGGTTCGGCGTGAAGGCGTGGGTGAAGCGGACCCCGCCGCGTGCCAAACGGTCAAGATTCGGCGTCTTGAGAAGCGGATGGCCCGCGATCCCGAGGTCCGTATAGGCCCAGTCGTCGGCGACGATCAGGACAATATTCGGTCTTCTTCTTTCATTACTCCAACTGACAGGCGCCGATAGCGAGAGCGACCCGATGACGCCGCCGGCAAGCTTCAGGAATTCACGTCGCTGATACATGGCCCAGACTCCTAAGTTAGCTGTTCGCGTGGTCTTCAGATAAGAACCGACGCGCGCGTGATTGTCAACATGGGGGCCGGAGATTTTCTTGCGACGAAAGAACATTATGCTTGCCTGGGTAGTACGCGGGCGTATAATTGTGATCGGAAATATATTGAATTGTGAAGATCGTGTAGCGAAGCCTTGAAGCAAAAGCACTCAGCGTAATCCGGAATCCGCCTCAAGACCTGTCTTCTGCATCGCTTGGTTAGCCTTACCTCCGCTCTTGAGAGGAAGGTTCATGCGAGGCGGCTCAAACGGTCCTTGTGCACAATTCAGCTTGAATGTAGCGTCTTTTTAGGATTGTTTAATGCCATTTACGACGTTTGGTCTTTCGGATCCGCTGGTCCGAGGCATCTTAGCCACAGGCTACACGGCTCCCACGGAAATTCAATCTCAGGCGATTCCCGCCGCTGTTGAGGGGCGGGATATCATCGGCTGCGCGCAGACGGGCACGGGCAAAACCGCGGCTTTCGTCCTGCCTATCCTGGACCGGCTCAACCACGAACCGCCGGCGAAACGGCGCCTTGCCAGGGCGCTCATCCTCACTCCGACCCGAGAGCTGGCCCTGCAGGTTGAGAAGGCGATCCAGGGCTACGGGCGATTTGTGGATATTCGTACTCTGGCGGTCTACGGCGGCGTCAATATCAAGAAGCAGCTCAGCAGGCTCAAACGCGGCGTCGATATTGTCGTGGCCACACCCGGACGGCTCATGGATCACATGGGGCGAGGTTCGATCGACCTCAAGCACGTCGAAGTGCTCGTCCTCGATGAGGCCGACCGTATGTTGGACATGGGCTTCATCAACGACGTTAAGAGAATCGTGAGCGCTCTGCCCAAAAACCGCCAGACGATGCTTTTCTCCGCGACGATCTCGAAGGAGGTGCAGAGGCTGGCCGCCGAGATGCAGAAGTCACCGGAAGTCATCCAGATCGGCCGGCCGCGCAACCCCATCGAGACGATTACTCAGCACATTTATCCGGTCCGCAGGGAGCAGAAGCTGGACCTCCTGGTCCACATGCTTGGCAACCCGCAAATGTACAGCGTCCTGATCTTCTCCCGGACCAAGCACGGAGCGGACAAGATCAACCGGCGGCTCAAGCGGGCGGGTATCGTGTCGGTCGCGATCCACTCGGACCGGACCCAGGGCCAGCGTCTGCTTGCAATGGAAGGCTTCAAAAAGGGCAAGTTCCAGGTCATGGTCGCCACCGACATCGCCGCTCGCGGGATCGATATTGAAGGGATCTCGCACGTAATTAACTTCGACGTGCCCGCCTATGCGGAAGACTATGTGCATCGCATCGGCCGGACGGGGCGGGCGACCGCCATGGGCGACGCGATCACGTTTGTCTCGTATGACGAGCAGCAATACCTTCGCAGGATCGAGAGCTTCATCGGACGCGAGTTCAAGCCGGAGAAATGTGAAGGTTTTGACTACGTGAAATCTGATCTTCTGGAGCCGCGGCCCGCCGGCAAGCCTGAATCGCTGCAGCCCAAGAGCGTGCCTTTGGCCACGGCCAAGAAACTGCGCATGGTCCACAGGCGTCGGAGAGTACCGAGGCGGTGAACCGTTTGAACGCGAAGGATCTCACCACGGGTAAAATAGTAAGGACCGATCTCTCTCGAGAGTGTGTTATGTATTCAGATTATATTCGTAATGTGGCGATCATCGCTCACGTGGACCACGGAAAGACGACGCTGGTCGATCAGCTTCTCTACCAGTCTGGCATGTTTCGGACCGAGGATCTGGACAAGCTGGCGGGGGGCGAGCACGGATTGATTATGGACTCGAATCCGCTCGAGCGCGAGCGGGGCATCACGATCCTGAGCAAGAACTGCGCCATCACCTATACCGACTCTGACGGCGATGAATACAAGATTAACCTGATCGACACGCCAGGCCACGCGGATTTCGGCGGTGAGGTCGAGCGGGTCTTGAAGATGGCGGACGGCGTGCTGCTCCTGGTGGACGCCTTCGAGGGGCCGATGCCGCAAACGCGATTCGTGTTAGGCAAGGCGCTCGAGCACAAGCTGCGCCCCATCGTTGTAGTGAACAAGGTAGACCGCGCGAACAGCCGGCCGGACGACGTTGTTAACGAGGTCTTCGACTTGCTCGTTCAACTCGATGCAGATTCCGAGGCGCTCGACTTTCCCC
>CAYZAH010000227.1:0-3838 GCA_964475805.1 uncultured Pirellulales bacterium
CTGATACCCGCCATATCCAGCATGTTGAGCACGTTGGTATAGCAAAGCTCATTCGTCAGGCTAAAGCCGACGACGTCAAAGCTCCCCAGAGCCACCCTGGACTCCAGGCTGAACAAGGCAATCTTCTTTTCCCGAAGGACCTTCTCGGCACCAAGCCAGGGAGCGAAGACTCGCTCGGCAGCCACACCATCGAGCGTGTTCAGGCAATCGTAGATGATCGCCAAGCCCGTATGCGACATGGCGACCTCGTATACGTCGGGAAAACACAGAGCGACGGTCAGTTCGCACTTTGTGAGGTCTTTCTTGACCTGGTTTATCTCACCCCCGATATACCGACCCGGCCGGCGAACGAACGGCAGAAACTCGCGTTCGACCCGCTCTCTCAATGTTTTCACTTGGCTTTCGCACATGCGGGCATTATAAGAGTATATGAGGTCAATAGCCATTGGTTAGATGTGGAGTTCCAACTCCGGGAAGAACTTGATGAACAGAAAAATCAGCCGGGCGGTGGTTATCGTCTTGTGCCTTTCTCTGGCGGCCGCAGCGTACATAGGCTTCACCGGCAAGAGGCGGGTCAAGGCCGACAGCGGTTATCAGCTCGTCATGGGCACCTTCGCCCGGATCGTCGTTGTCGCCAGGGACACCGCCACCGCCGATAAATGCGTCCAGGCCGCTCTTGCAGAGATCCGCGCCGTGGACGAGCGGATGAGCGATTACAAGGAAGACTCAGACATTAGCCGGGTCAATAGAGAAGCCGCTCAAAGACGCGTCCAGGTCAGCCCGTCCACGTATGAGGTTTTACAGAGGAGCATCAAGTTCAGCAAGCTGACCGACGGAGCGTTCGACGTAACCGTCGGGCCGTTGGTCGATTTGTTCCACGAGGCTGAGAAGGACCTGGCCGCCCCCACACAAGAGCAGATCGCAGAAGCCAAGAAGGAGGTCGGCTTCGAGAAGCTGATCCTGGACGATGCGAACCGGACCGTGCGATTCACTGTGAATGGGATGCGTCTGGACTTAGGCGGCATTGCGAAAGGCTACGGTATTGACCAAGCCGTCGAGGCCGCCCGCCGGGGTGGGGCCGCCGGTGTGATGGTCGATATCGGTGGCGACGTTCGCTGTTTCGGCGTGCCGCCCGAAGGCCGGGAGCATTGGCGAATCGGTCTGCAGGATCCGAATTCAGCGGGCGAGGGCATGGAAGGCGGCGGGCTTGTCATGACGCTCAGGGTCACGAACGCAGCGGTCGCCACCAGCGGTGACTACCAGCAATTCGTCATTATCAAAGGCAAACGCTACAGCCACATCATGAACCGCAAGACGGGCACAAGCGTCGAGGGCCTCACGAGCGTGACGATCATCGCCGACAACGCGACGGACGCCGATGCCCTGGCGACGTCCGTCAGTGTCATGGGCCCCGAAAAAGGCGTCGCCCTGATCGAGCAACTCCCGAACACCGAAGCGATCCTTATCACCTCCCCCCCAAACCCTCAAATCATAAAAACCCCCGGCGCAGGCAAATATATACAATGAAAACGAAGAAGTGATACGTGACTAAAGTTGAAAAAGCCATCGATACGCTCACTTCAACTTCCGCCAGAGAGATCGCCTATGCCCGCCACTTGACTATTCTCCCAGCAAAGAAACTGCATATTGAGGCGCTCTCCTTCGGTCCTATTTCTTGCGGCAGGACAATGCCTCTTTCGGCAGAATATCACGAAGTTCTCTTCTAACACGTCTCGCCAATCTGACACTCTATTGAGCTTCATCCAACGAGATCAGTTCGTATCTACCGGGATAGCGAGTCACGGCAGTATAAGCAGTAAGGCGTCTCCGCTCCGCAATACTCAATCGCAACCAGATGCTTTCCGGCAGTGGCGAAACCAATTGCTCGATGTCGTGTGTCCTCGGAAAATGAACTCCTCTGAAGACCAGAAGAGCCTTCAGATATTTCTCTACACACTGCTGAGCATGGAAACACACTGTATCGGTCGGACACCCCTTGCTCATCTTCAACGTGTGCGAGGCGTTCTTGAGGTCGTTTTTCGCCTTGATGATCGACTCCCTGGCGACGACCGCATTTTGCCCATCTCCGTGCATAGAGCAATTTGCCTTCCCGAGCCGCAGGACGCTCAATCGTACCGATGATTTTACTGCGCCACTCAAAGTCCTCTGGCCTTGCCACGATTACATCTTTGGCAACGGGGATATCGTGCAGGGCGAATCCTGGTATCGAATGGGGAGTCAGATTTATGTCGACGCGGCGGCCTTTTGCTTCACTTGGGGTGGTTCGGGGGCGGATTTGCCGCGGTAGATGATGACTTTGGTCGGGCATTTGTCCATGGCGGCCGTCTCTTTTTCGGTGGCTTCGTATTTGGCATAGTCGCAACGGGCGAGATTGTCCTCGACCTTGAACAGGTCGGATTGTTTGGCGCACAGGCCGCACCCGATGCAGCCAACCTTGCAGACGGAGCGCGTGGTCCGGCCCGCCTCCCGGCTGCTGCACGCTACCGTCATCATGTATTCGCGCGTGAACGGAACCATCTCGATCAGGTTGCGAGGACAGGCCTTCGAGCAGGCCGTACAGCCGGTACAATTGTCGTAGTTCACGGTGGCCAGGCCGTCAACAATGTGTAGAGCGTCGAACTTACAGGCCCGCGTACAATCGCCGAAGCCGAGGCAGCCGAATGCGCACGCCTGCACGTTTGCCAGAGCGTTCGCGGCGATACACGTTTGTATGCCTTGATACCTGGCATAAACCGTCCTGTCGGCGGTGTGCGCTCGACAATGCACGATAGGCCTCTTCTGCGGGCCGGAGTCACTGATGCGCAGATTCAGTATGTCCGCGATTTTCGCGGCGGTCTCCGGGCCGCCGGGCGCGCATTTGCCTAACAATTCGGCGTTGTCCAAGATGGCTTTGGCGTATTGGCTGCAGCCGGCGAAACCACAGGCCCCGCAATCCAGGTTCGGCAAAGCCTGGTGGACTTGCTCGACCTTCGGATCGACCTGGACCTTGAGCTTGATGCTGGCAATCAGGAGAATGATCGCGAAGCCGACGCCCAGACCAAGCATCATCAGCCCGGCCGGCCAAGCGTTATGCCACAATTGAAAAATGTCAGCTAAAAACATTTCGTCTTCCAACAACCACAAAGAGACGTACAACTCTGAAGTGACTAAAGTGCCTAAAGTTTGAAGTGCCTAAAGTTGAGAGGCGTTAACCACTTCAGTTTATTTTAGGCACTTTAGTGCACTTTAGCCACTTTAGCTCACTTCCTTTATCTTATCATTCCCGAAAAGCCCATGAAGGCCAGAGAGAGCAGTCCGGCGGTAATCAACGTAATCGGAGCGCCCTGGAGGCACTCCGGCACGTCGGCCATGTTCAAGTTCTCGCGAATGCCGGCCATGATGCAGATCGCCATCGTGAAGCCGATACCCGCCCCGAAACTGCGAACCACAGCATCCAGGAGGTTGTCCACGCCCCACAAATGCAAAAACAAACACAGACCCAGAATCGCACAGTTTGTCGTAATTAGCGGCAAAAATATCCCGAAGCTATCATACAATGACGGAAAGAATTTTCGCATGTACATCTCGACCAATTGGACCGCACCGGCAATGACGAGGATGAAGGCCACGTACCGCGTTACCTCCAGGCCGAGCGTCATCAAGACCCAATGGTCGATCATCCAGGTCAGCGTACCGCTGAGCGTGACGACGAACGTTACGGCCATGCCCATCCCGAAGGCCATGTCGATCCGGCCGGAGACGCCGAGATAAGGGCAAATGCCGAGGAATTTGGTCAACACCAGGTTGTTAATTAGAACAACCGATATGAAACCCATCA
>CAYZAH010000227.1:3938-6629 GCA_964475805.1 uncultured Pirellulales bacterium
CCGTTCTTGCTGGCGCACGCTTCGGCGCGGCAAATGATAATACAGTTGACGATAATCAACGGCACGTACGGCCCGAGCGCGGCGCTCATCTCCGGCTGAAACGCCTTGAGAAACAAATCCGCGATGGTCACAAAGGTCGCGATCGTCAGCGTGAACATTAAGATACGCAGGTGGGGCTTGAGCAGATTGCGCATCAAACTGACGATGAGGTTACTGCACACCAACACGAAGATGACGCATATGCCCATCGTCAGGGCCGGTTTGACTGCGGCGGTCACCGCCAGCGTCGGGCACATCCCCAACAGGAGCCGAAGCGTCGGATTCTCACGCCACAGACCCGCCAGGAGCGTCTGCGAGTACAATCCCGGGTTGGCTTCACTGCTGTTTGACATTGCCGATAATCCCTTTCTTCTCCATTTGCTCTTTGATCTGCGTGACGAAGCGGCTAATGATCTCTACCACCGCCTCACTGCTGATGGTCGCGCCCGTGATCGCCACGATTTCCGAATCGATCTTCTTAGGGTCCCCCACGGTGACAAGCTTCAACTCGCCGGCGGGCGCCCCTATATACTGGTCTCGATAATAGCTGCCCTTGATCTGATCCCCGAAGCCGGGAGTCTCGTTGCTCGATAGCACATTGAAACCCGCCAGCTTCTCAAAATTCGCGTCGACCGCCACGACCAGCTCGATCTTGTCCTGGAAGCCCGGTCCGAAGGCATTGAAGCTCCAGCCGACACACTGGCCCGCAGCAGACATGGCCTTGTAAACCTGAACGGCTACCTTCTTGCCCTGTGCGGCTTCGACTTCGACGGGCGTATCCAGCGGGACGAAGTTTTTGGCCGTTGGCAGCAGTGCTCCGACCAAGCGGTTGCGCTTATTGATCTTGTTCTGTTCGATTCGCGGCGACAGGCCGGCGTTAGTCACCGCGATCAGCAAACCGAAAAAGAACGAGGTAACGATCAGCAACCAACTCTGTTGTACAAAATGCTTTATCTCATTCACTTGGGAAGCCCTTGTAGTGACTAAAGTGAACTAAAGTGAGCTAAAGTGACTAAAGTGACTAAAGTTGTAAGAATCATTGCACAAGTCTCGTCATTAGACACTATTTGTTGGCGGCGCTGGTAAAAATCGCGAGTAGCTCGCCACATTCTTCGTATTCCCACTTTATGTTTGCCCAGGATAACCATTTGACCTTTACAATTACTTCCAGCCAGTATTGCGTTTCACTGGTTTCACTTTCACATATCCTCATCTTACTCCTGAAATCCGCCTTACTTCTGGCTCTATTGGCCTCTCGATAATTTGCCCCAATCGACGTTCCTGATTTTGTGATCTGCGTCCTTATCACTCTCACCTCAGGCGTATTTGGCAGAGATCTCGACAAACGGATGATGCGCACGGCAAATTCTCGCGTTCTCTTCTCAAGTTCTCGTCCAAACTCCTTGTTCCCCATAACTTTAGTCACTTTAGGCCCTTTAGCTCACTTTAGGCACTCCTGACTCCTAACTACTCGGCTTTCCTCCGGCGGGGATTCGTCTGAACAACCGGTCGATTAGGGGCGTTACAGAGTTCATCAGGAGAATCGAGAACATAACGCCTTCCGGGTACTCTCCAACAATTCGTATCAGCATGGTGATCGTTCCGACGCCGATGCCGAACAGCCACATTCCGCGCCGCGTCAGAGGCGCAGTGACCGGATCCGTTGCGATAAAGAAGGCGCACAACAACAGTCCTCCGCTCGTCAGGTGAAAGAACGGCTCGACGTACGCATAAGAATCCACAAAGTATGCAATCGACGCAAAAATAAAGGCCGACGCCAAAACCGCCAACGGGATGTGGAAGCTGATCGTTCGGCGAATCAACAAGTAAAGCCCACCCAGCAATAAGGCAATAGCGCTCGTTTCTCCCGCGCTACCGCCAACCGCGCCCATGAAGGCCGGTTCGAGTTGCTCTTCGCCGTAGATGTCGGCGCCCAGTTCGTTCTTGATAGCCATCTTGCTCCAGGCCAGCGGCGTCGCCTGTGTTCTTGCATTGACTGCGTTCTCCTGTGCGACGGCGGGCATGTTCGGTTGTATCGTAGCTGGAACCGTCCAGGTCGTCATCAACACACCAAACGAAACGCTTAGAAACGTCCTGCCGACCATAGCCGGATTGAAGATATTGGCGCCGAGTCCTCCGAAGACCATTTTGCCGATGGCAATGGCCACGACGCAGCCGACAATCGCGGTCCAAATGGGCAGTCTGGGCGGAAGGGAAAGGGCGAGAATAATACCGGTGACAACGGCGCTGAAGTCGTCGAGCGAGTTGGATTTCTTGCGGATCACGTTGCAGAGCCACTCGGTGGCTACGCATGAGATGACGCACGTCGCAATCAGGATAGCTGCGTGGATGCGAAAGTAATACCCGGCTGCCGCCATCGCCGGCACCAGGCCGATGATGACGTCGATCATGACGCTGCGCGTGGAGAAAGGTTCACTGATATGCGGGGCACATGAGACCCTGATGTCTTTTAGCATTCTCTTGTATCTCACACGGCGTATCCGGCCTCGTCTTCGGCGGGGATACGCTCTGCATTATTCTCTATTGTGCCATCCTCTTTTTCTGTCTGGCCACGTAGATTTTTCCGGTCTTGATATAGCCCGTCAATTCGATGTTAGCCGGGCAGACGTAACTGCAACAACCACATTCGAT
>CAYZAH010000228.1:0-6625 GCA_964475805.1 uncultured Pirellulales bacterium
GACCACTTGTGTCCAGATAATGGCGATTGCCGGCACAGACACCAGGAGGAAAATAAGCAAAATAGTCCATTTGAAGCGGAGCAGTGAGCTGATAACGTTGTTCGCCGATGGGGCAACCTGAGCAGGCCCCCTGGTTCCCATGAACGAATGCGCCCACGTTGTCACATTGGATGCTACTGTCGGTTCTTCAGAAGCGAGCACGATTTCCGATGCCTGTTTGCCCTCTCGGGACCCAACAGGATAATCCCTCTCTTGCACGATCGGATCTGGGTCTGGCTCGGGCTTTCCTCCTGCCGAACCCATGTTCCAGCGGCTATTGTCTCGATTCTCTGAATTATTCATAACACACGTACCCCCTTAATCACTTCGGGCAGTTCTTGATAAGACATCCATGTCTGAACTTGCCAAACGGCCGAGGCTCCCCCCGCTCATATCGACTATTTTCACTTGTTCCTTTACATTGCTGTCGCCAAGTGGCCCGGATACTGCTATTGCTTCGCCTGATCAACACGCCCGTGGCCCAAAACAAATACATCCGCCAGTTTCTTTTCGATGACTCGGAAAAAATATGGGATAAGAACTTTTTGGATTCGCCATCTCTTCCGCGGCTCCCGAATAAGGCGGTACAGGAATTCGGTGCCTGTCATGCGGAAAACCTTCGGCGCTCTTGCAAGCCGCCCCGCTGCGACGTCAAAACTCCCTCCGACACCCATGCAGAAGTTTGCTTTTATGGCCTGGCGATAACGCTGAATCCAGTATTCCTGCTTCGGCGACCCCATGGCCACGAAAACTAGCTTCGCTTTACTACTATTGATCTGCCTGACGACAGCGAGGGAATCCTCAAAGTATCCGTCCTGCCAGCCAACGATTTTCAGATCAGGATACATCTTCTGCAAATTCGAGCGAGCGGCGGCATTCGATTCGGGGGAAGCCCCGAGAAGGTAGACGCCCCACCCTTTTAGGCTGGCGAGGGAAAGGAGTTTGAAGAAGAGGTCACATCCGGTGCAGCGTTCGATGTCTTGTCCGTGAAGAATTCTGGATGCAATCGATACCCCCACGCCGTCACAAATCCCGACATCCGCCCTGACCAAGAGATTTCTCAGCTCGGAGTCATTCCAGGCGTGATAAATCTTGATGGGATTGATTGCAACCCAGAACGATTTGGAGTCTGATTCAACTATGCGCTCAACACATTCAAGCGCCTGGTCGTATGATTCAAAAGGAACCACCGGGATTCCCATAATGTCAAGCCGATTCGGGACATGCTCCGTTCCCATCACAGTCTGCAATGTTGTCACGGATTCTGCTGCTATTTCGTCGGCCTCGGATTGAACCGTCGTTTCTGAATGTCGGTCCAGCAACTCCGCCTCCTGCTCCAACTCCGGCGGAGGAAACTCGTCCATCAGCCGGGCGAGTAACATGGCCTGATGTCCACTCAGTTCCAGGAAGTCATTGATCCAAATGCGCGCCCTCAGCTCCCATTTTGTTATTCCGTTCTCGTGAAGCGGTAAGGTCAGCCTCATCGTTTTCCCAACTGCAAGTGATCCATCAGGGATACTCCACTCGCGAGTTAGGACATAATGATCACGGTGACGGTTCCATATCCCAAGGCTCTGGAAATTCATCTGCTGAGCCATTTCTGAAAGCGTCTGCCACCAAGCTCCGAAAGATCTCGCATTTCGCATTCTTGTCTCGGCATCTTCAAAATCATGCTTGGCAATCTTGCTTTCCTGGACGATGGTCCGATTGCGTTTGAGCGCCAGAATGATATCGTAGAGACGTCCACCATGTAGACATCCTAATAGCGCAAGCAACAGCAGAAGACCGATCCCAAAAAGCGCTACCGACCAACCGCCTTCCACGGTCATCATAAGAACCCCTAAGCTTGCGCTTATCCCTGTTATTGCGTAAATCACTATAACCACGGTACGCTGGTGTAAACCGAGGTTCAGCAAGCGGTGATGCAAGTGGTTTTGATCGGCTGCGAAAATCGACCGGCGCTCAACGATCCGGCGACGAATAACAGCAATCCCTGTGTCGAGAATAGGTACACCCAGCGCCAGGAACGGAGCAGCCAACCCTATGAATGTGGGGGTCTTCGCCTGGCAAACAACGCTACCGGCTCCGATCATAAACCCGAGAAACATGGAGCCACAATCTCCCATGAAGATCTTGGCCGGATAGAAATTGAAGAATAAGAAGCCCGTCACGCTGCCCAATAAGGCCAGCATCAAGATCACCATGGCAATCTGGCCGCTCAAGAAAGCCATAAGTGCAATTGTGCCGCATACTATGAGAGCCGTCCCGGCGGCAAGACCGTCCAGACCGTCTACAAAGTTCATGCAAACCGTGATCGTTGTAATCCAGAGTAATGTCAACGGCCATGCGGCCCAACCGGTTTCGTATTCAAACCATCTCCCGACAGAAATGGAGTTCAACGAAGCTCCGGAAGCACAAATCGCAATTGAGGCGCCGATCACACACAACAATTTGACATAACCGGGGAGAGAGTAAAGATCGTCAATCAAACCCACCGCGAAAACGAAGCTGCTCGCGATAAGCAGGACAAGAAACTCTGTCCCCACCTCGTGCAAGTATTCGCTCAGGTGATTTCCCACGAAGAATGTAAAGGCTATCAGGGAAAGCGTTGACAAGAACAGGGCGATCCCACCTATCCGCGGGATAGGTTTTTCGTGTACCTTGCGTGGGCCGGGATCATCAACAAAACGATATTTCCTGGCCACTCGCGAAACAAGCGGAACGAGAAACATCGCCGTCAGTACTGTGCCGAAATAGACTGTTAGATAAGTTTTCACCACCTGCACTCCACCCATTCTCTTATTTAGCTAAACCGTTTTCATTTGCCACTGGAAAGCCGCATTTGATGAAAGGGGAAAACCCCGGCCCCCATGCTCGGCGGCAACGTTTGAGCAGTGGTAGGGAGCTTTTTCAAGAAGCCTTGTCCTCAGGAACTGAAAAAGCTTGTATTGGCAACCGGGGTTTTTGTCCATTTCCATCACCTCCCAAACAACATTGGCCTGTCCTAATCTAAGGTGTGCGACATGCCTTTGAAAAATCTCGTTCCATCTTTGGTTTGGCTCGCTCGCTTAAAACATCTCTGAGCATTTCTCGATAGACTACCGAGATCGAAGCAGCTCATTTTCACAGGACATACAAGATTCTGCCTGCGAATATTCTGCCACCTCAGGCTAACACAGGATTCCGGACACCGTCCCAGCGGGCGGACGATCGAGAGTTCCTCACGAAAGCCCATTTATCACACTGCGGGATCAACGATTCGAGCCTTTCCGAAATTCCCAATCCTTGAACTCTCACCCTCTTGAATCCATTGTAGATGTGAGATACCGGAAGCAAAAAGTGGCCGCTCCTCCTGCCCGCTCCCAACTGTACTATTCGCAGGACAAATCTATGGATAGGAATTGTAATGACATGATAACACAAAAGAACCACCCCCCTAACCAATAGTTGCCGCCCTACATTACAAGTGCGATTTTAGCATATTCATTGGACGATGTCAAGTTATTTTTCGATTTCGCCGAAGATTTCTCATCTTACCTTTGTTTATGCCCTTCCAAGCGAGAAAACGCAGGTATTAGCCCTGTTTTGAAGATCCTCAACCAGATCTCTTCCAGGAATGCCCGTGTTTCCTAGCAGGCAATGGACATAATTCCCAAAACCTTGGAGATTGTGCTGTCGTACGAGATAGGAGGAAAAACCCTCGGTCCATACGCCTGGCGGCAACGTTTGAACAACGGCAGGGAGCTTTTTCCGGAAGCCTTGTCCATAGGAACTGAAAAAGCCGACATTGGCGATCGTGGCTTCTGTCCGTTTTCATTACCCCCCGACATGCACAAAGAGCTGGCCTATCTGAATACGTGTCATATATCCCTCGAAAACCGTGAAATACTCCCGTCCCGAACTGCTCTTTGAAGAGTTCACTTTACCATTTTGTGAGACATGATGAAGGATGAAGGTAGAAGTGAAAAACCTTTGAAAAACAACAAGATATACCGTAGGCGTGCTGAGCCGACGTGTGATTCTGGACTCCGTCCCCGTCGGTGGACCATAAGCGGTTCGCCATTGAATACCGATTGACTGCACCGCATGGTTAGCACGCGCAGCCGATCCGCAAATATTGGTAGACTTTGACTTCCCACTCTTTCGAGTCCGTTGCAGAAGTGAGATGCGGGAGTATAAGCGGCCGCTCCTCCAACCAACTCCCAACTGTGCACCTTTGGCGTCAGAATCGTAAAGACGAATCAACACAAAACAATAACGCAGAAGGGTTTAACCCCTGCGCGTACCCTAAAACTGCCGCCTAGCACCAAACGGGGATATTAGCATAATCACTTGGCCGTGTCAACTGCAACAACTACTTATTTTTCTTGATACGACCCCTATTTTTGGCCCAAAAATCCCAGTTGACAAAGAATATTCATCTCGCATGAAGAAGAATCGAGATTTGCGATCTTCTCCTATTAACAATGAGTCTGAGGATAATCGTAGGGCAGCCGAAGTGGATTTTCTATCAGGAAATCCTCATCTTCGAAATGGAATTTGTCGGTAGTGGCCTACAACGTATCAAGACCTTCCCGAATTTGACCGACATATTGAGCAGAATTATGCCATTTAAAGTATGAAGACCTGCGACATCTTGAACATTCGGCCGTACTCAAGAGGGTCGTCAGAAACAGTCGTGTCGAGGGCCGTACTGCAGTATCAGAAGAGTCGCAGTGTGCGAGAGGACTTCTTGGGATGCTATGTAAATGAGTCCTTGTCCAACCGAAGCGTTCGATGTGGAATTATAGACGATAGGAGCCATTAATAAGATGCAAATAAGTGTAGTTGGGGTAGGATACGTCGGATTGGTTACGTCCGCGTGCCTGGCAGAAGCGGGCAACCGAGTCGTATGCGTAGATAACAATAGTAAGAGAATTGCCGATTTGAAGAACGGGATAATTCCCATCTACGAACCGGGATTAACTGAAATTGTAGAACGAAATCAAAGGCTCGGCCGCTTACATTTCACCACGGACCTGAAGGATGGGTTAGACCATTCTCTGATCATATTTCTTGCCGTGGGCACACCATCGGCGTCAAATGGTTCCTCAGACATCTCGGCGGTTCTCTCCGTGGCTAACGAAATCGCCGAGAATATGAGTGAATACCATATAATCGCCGCCAAAAGCACTGTGCCGGTTGGTACCCACAAGAAGATGGCCGACCTGATCAGATCAAAGACGCACGTACCCTTTGATTACGTCAGCAATCCGGAGTTTCTGAAGGAAGGTACCGCCGTTGAGGATTTTATGCGCCCGGACCGAATAATCATCGGCACAACAAGTCCGAGCGTTCGGGCTATAATGAAACAGGTATACGGGCCATTTATGCGTAGGCAAAATCGCATCCTCTTTATGGACCCTGCTTCGGCCGAGATGACGAAATACGCTGCGAATACAATGCTGGCGACCCGCATCTCATTCATGAACGAGATCTCGGTGCTGTGTGAAGAGTTAGGTGCCGATGTCGAGTTAGTCAGGCAAGGTCTTGGTAGTGACTCGCGGATCGGCTCGGCCTTTTTGTTCCCGGGTATTGGCTTTGGCGGTAGTTGTTTTCCGAAAGACATCCGGGCTCTGATCCACACTGGTACCCTGCACGGCGTGGAAATGAGGATAGCCAAGGCAGTACAGCAGGTCAATGCCGATCAACAGGAGCGTTTCACGCAACGCATCTTAGATTATTTCCGGGGTCGAGAAAAACAAACAACCTTGGCGGTGTGGGGGCTGGCGTTCAAGGCTGGCACGGACGACGTGAGGGAGTCGCCCGCGATATATTCCGTAAAGAAGCTACTCGATTGTCAGATGAAGATAAGGGCTTATGATCCCGAAGCTTCCTCAGCAGCCATGATGTTGTTGGAAGGCGGGATTTCAGTGTACCAAAATGGATATGATGCACTTGATGATTCCGACGCCCTCATCATCTTCACAGACTGGCAGGAATTCCGCAATCCGGATTTTGGAGCCATCGCAAAGAGACTCAAAACCCCCACTATATTCGATGGCCGGAACCTCTATGATCCCGCGGTGACCAAAGAGGCTGGAATCGAATATCACAGTATAGGAAGAGCGCCAGATCTGAAATTGGAAGCCCTCAATATCTGCCCATAAACAACAGGGAAGTGAGAGTCAAACAATAACAGTATCTGTCAACTTCAAACGCTATTACCTCTGCTGCGAGTAGAACCAAACTAGCCGTAGCCGAGGACTTGGTCCCGCATTCCTTTGTAGCAGCGTACGATATACTTGTCCTGAGACCCACTCTTCTTGTGATCGCGAGATGACCCTTTGCGACAAGAGACGAGCCGGGAACCCGAGTTATTGCCATGCGCGGCCCGGACAATACGGGCTAAATCTTAACTTCAATATTTTCAGGGCTTTTTCTGCACAGCGCGAACAGCGGTTCCATCGCACGCTCGAAATCGCCTTGCAGGTAGGTTATGGCCATGCCGTAATTTGTGATCGGCACATTGGCCTCAACGGCCCGTTCGATCCGCCAGAGCATCTCTTTGCGATTGAACACGCAAGCACCGCAGTGAATGATCAGT